>NZ_JBAIYW010000574.1:0-4431 GCF_036763055.1 Desulfovibrio sp. 1214_IL3152
TGCTGCGCGCCTACGGCTTTGACCTGCCGCCCCACATGCTGGCAGCCAGTGCGGACGAGGCGGCCAGCATGTTCACCCGGCTCGGCGCGTGCAAGGTTGTCATGAAGATAGTATCTCCCGACATTCTGCACAAAACCGACGCTGGCGGGGTCATTCTGCATGTGGACTCCGAGGACGCGGCCCGCAAGGCGTATGAACAGCTTGTGGCCAATGCGCTCAAGTATAACGGCTGCGCCGATATTTTCGGCGTCATGCTCACGCCCATGCTACCGGCGGGCGTGGAATGCATTATCGGCAGCAGCTACGACAGCACTTTCGGCCCCACGGTCATGTTCGGACTTGGCGGCATCTTCGTGGAAGTGCTCAAGGACGTGTCTTTCCGCGTAGCGCCGGTGAACGCCCCCGAAGCGGAAAGAATGATCAGAGAAATAAAAGGATTCCCGCTTCTTACCGGTGTTCGCGGTAAGGCCGGCACGGATATTCCCGCCCTGGTGGAAGCTGTGAGCAAGCTTTCGCACATGGTCGCGGAACTGCAGGACGTGGCGGAGGTGGACCTGAACCCTGTTTTTGCCACGGAAAACGGTATTGCTGTGGTTGACGCCAGAATAGTGCTGCACCCCCAGAACTCCAAAGAGCGGACAGGCAAAAAACTGTAAAGATCACAGCCTTAAAAAAGGAAAAAATAGTATGGAATTCGTGAATGACAAAAAGGGGCCTGTGCCCTGCGGGCCCTATTCCCACGCGGTCAGAAGCGGCAACATGCTGTATGTGTCCGGTCAAGTGCCTTTTGACCCCATTTCCGGGACCCTTGTGGGGGCCAACATTGAGGAACAGACGGCGCAGACCATGAAAAACCTGGCTTCACTTCTGGATACGGTGGACCTTGGCCTGAAGAACGTGGTCAAAACTACGGTCTATCTTGCCAACTGGGACGACTTTGCCGGCTTCAACAGCTCCTATGCAAAGTGCATGGGCGACCACAAGCCGGCTCGTGCCACAGTGGAAGTGAGCCGCATCGCCGGAGGAGCCCTGCTGGAGCTGGACGCCATCGTCGAATTTTCATGATTTTTGGGGCGGCGGCCTTCTTTCGGAGGCTGATGCGACTCTCTGGCCCGGAATTATTGTCCGCCGCCCCAATACTATCAAGTTTATTACAAATATTGAAATGCTATTTTTATACAGGGGCAGAAAATAATTGATGATTAATTTGTATTAGTAACACTGTTGCGTATCGGGGGGGGGTGCAATGAGCTGCACATCACTGGTAGAGATGTTCGATAATGCTCCGTTAAACAGTTTCCATAAACGTCTGGCCATATATTCTTCAGGTGGACCTCTTCTTGACGGCTATGTGCTGAGCATCATTGGCATAGCCCTGGTGCAGGCTACTCCCTATCTGGAATTGTCCTTATTCTGGGAGGGCATGATAGGTGCATCCGCCCTTATCGGTATTTTTCTTGGCGGATTTGTGGGCGGGTGGTTTACCGACAAGTTCGGCAGACAAGTGTTGTATACGCTGGATCTTGTGGCCATCGGTGTTTTTTCTCTGGCCCAGTTTTGGGTAGAAAGCGCTGAAAGCCTTTTCATCTGCCGTCTTTGTCTGGGCATTGCCGTGGGGGCGGACTATCCTATTGCCACGGCGTTGCTTGCGGAGTTTGCTCCTAAAAAATATCGTGGTCCCCTGACAGGCATGCTGAACGTTATGTGGTTTGTCGGGGCAGCCGCAGGTTATATTGTTGGAGGCATTCTGCTGCATATGGGGCCTGACGGTTGGCGCTGGATGCTTGCCAGCGCGGCCCTGCCCACAGCAATCTTTATTTTCCTGCGGCGCAACACGCCGGAGTCGCCGCGCTGGCTGCGGCGCAAAGGACGCTATCTGGAAGCAAAGGCTGTTCTTAAGCAGGTGTACGGCCAGGACGTCAGCATGCAAGAGCTTGAGTCCATCACTACGGAGCCCAAGCCGATAGGCATAGCCTCGTTGTTTCGATCTGGTTACGGAACTCGCATGATATTCGTTTCCGTTTTCTGGACCTGTACCATCGTTCCCCTGTTCGCTGTTTACTCCTTCAGCCCCAAGATATTGACGGCTCTGGGTCTCACCGGCGACCTCAGCAACATGGGGTCTGTGGTCATTACCGTTCTTTTTATGTTGGGTACTGCCTTTGCCCTGTGCCTTGTCAATAAAATAGGGCGGCGCGCGCTCTTGCTGCAAAGTTTTTTCTGGACCGGCATGGCCCTTCTTTTGCTCGGCACGTTCGCGAATGCCTCGCAGTATGTCATCCTTTTGCTTTTCGCAGCTTATGCCCTGGCTACCGGCGGATCACAGATTTTACAGTTCATATATCCCAACGAGCTTTTTCCCACTGAAATCCGCGCCTCCGCAGTGGGTCTGGCCTCATCGCTCAGCAGAATCGGGGCCGCCGTAGGCACCTACCTTGTGCCGCTGGCTCTTGTGCGTATCGGCATAGGGGCAACCATGCTGGTTGCCGCCGCCATAACACTTGTAGGCTTTGTGGTCAGTTTTAAAATGGCACCCGAAACCATGCACTGCAGCCTTGAGGACGCGGCAAGGCTCAACTGACGATAGTGCTTATTCTGCCCCGCAGCCTGTATGGATTCCGTTGCCAGTCTGGTGCGTTTGGTCTAGTAGTGATTTCATAAGTCGGCCATTGGCCGATTTATGAGGAACGCTCCGCCAAAAAACGTGGTTCTCGGCCCGCTAGCGCCGCAGTTGGCAGCGTGCCGGACTCGCGCCCGGCGCCAGAAGTCGCTTCATGATGAACTACGGAATGGCTTCCGGCAGTACGACATACGCCAAGGCGGTCATATCTAATCCTGACAGGAATATTCTACAGTGACGCAATCGAAAAAATATTACGAAATCGGCTCGGTCTCCAAAGCCTGCCTGCTTATTGAAATGCTCTCCACGCAAAAGTCCTGGGAACTCGCCGAACTGAGCCGTGCCGTGGGATTGCCCAAAACCACAGTGCACCGCATGCTCCTGACTCTTGAGGACAACGGTTATGTTTTTCAGGAAAAACAGAGAGGCGAATACTGCCTTTCGTTCAAGCTGTTTTCCATAGGTAGCAGAGTGCTGCGGCATTCCAGCCTGGTGGACATGGCAAGGCCCTATTGCAGGGAACTTTTGGAAGCTGTGGACGAAACCGTGAATCTTTGTGTGGTTTCGGGCACAGAAATGCTTGTGGTGGACAAGCAGGTCACCTCACAGATGCTGCGCCAGGACTCCATCATCGGGAGTTCATTCCCTCTGTTCCAGTCGGCCTCGGGGAAAATCTTTCTGGCCTTCGCCGAAGAGGCGGAGGCGGAAAAGGTGCTCAGGCTCATCAATGAGCAGTCGCCCGCCCTGCATATCGAGCAGACCATGGAGGCCCTGCGCGCCGAATTGGAAAAGGTATGCCGGACGGGGCTGGCCTATGACTACGAAGAGGTTTTCAAGGGCGTGCGGTGTATCGCGGCGCCCATTTTCGACTATCAGAACAAGCTGGCTGCTACGCTCAGTGTTTCCGCGCCCACTGTGCGACTTAATGCGTCTTCCATTGTGAACATTGAAAAAAATATCATCCAGGCTTCAGTAAAAATTTCTCTGCGCCTTGGAGCCTCCCCGGCCAGACTGCCTTTTGGGGAGAAGATAGTATGAATGCAAGGCTTTCTCAGCCCCCATTGGCCTGATAGTCTATGGAAGCATGGGGAGCGCTCTGGCCGGTGCTATGACTCGTTCGGCGGAGTTGCGCGGTGCATTTCACTGCATGTATATGCAAAAAGCGCGATGAAGGTGCCGTGAATGATTTCACATCTCTTGCCGGATGCGGGCCGGGCTTTTTTTTCATATTATGGACAGCTTGTGTGAGGCTGGCGTGAGCGTGGGGCTCACCAGAAAAACGTCGCAAACCATCGCTGCCACTCTGATGGATGGATGCGCGAATATGGCTATACAGACAGGCAGACATCCTGTGATCCTTCGGGAACAGGGACCATCTCCCTGGGCATGACGATTGCGGGTTTGAATCATCTTGATCGCACAGGGGTGCGTGGGCAAATCATCAATGCTGTTCGCGCAGCACTGGAGCAGGGAAGAGCTATGGACGCTGAAATGTCTGTTGAAAAAGAACAGTATATACTTATTGTTCCATAATTATCCATTTAAAATATACAGATAAGAATATTTACTTATATTTTGCATATACATAGTGGTGTGCTTCAGAAATATACTATAAACATAGACCGCCCAGTGTTCGGTTACAAAATTCATGCTCTCATACGTTTGCAGATGAAAAATCAAACGCTAGATGCTGTAGTCACGAGACTGAAGCCCACAAAAAGATACACCTGATCTGAACGGCAGCCAGAAATGAGGCCGCATTTTTTGCGTACCGAGTCGCTATGCCGCGCCATTGCTTCAAATAGAGAAAA
>NZ_JBAIYW010000581.1:0-4419 GCF_036763055.1 Desulfovibrio sp. 1214_IL3152
ACTGGCGGCAGGGCACTTTGCGGCGACGCTCAACGGCCCCGATGGCGCAGAATGCCGCGCGTACATGGAAAGGCGCGGCCTCAACCAGGATATTGTGCAGCACTTCGGCCTTGGCTGGGCCAAAAGGGAGTGGCAGTCACTGGCAGACTCGTTGCGCAGGGCGGGTTTTGACGCCCGCATGGCAATCGAGGCGGGCCTTTTGGGGCAATCCGGCAACGGGCGGGCGTATGACCGATTCCGGGGGCGGCTCATTTTTCCCATCAAGAGCCTCTCCAACCAGATCATTGCCTTTGGCGGACGTATCATTGCCGATGAAGACGAGGCCAAGTACATCAACAGCGCCGATACGCCCATCTACAAGAAAGGCGAGCATCTCTACGGCCTGGCGCAAGCCCGAAAGGGCATGGTCACCAAAGGCCGCGCCCTGCTGACCGAAGGTTACATGGATGTGCTTACCCTGCACCAGTTCGGCTATGACAACGCTGTGGGCGTTCTCGGCACAGCCCTGACGCCGGAACAGATCAAGAGGCTTTCGGGTTTTGTTTCGCAGCTGACACTGCTTTTTGATGGCGACCGCGCCGGGCGCAAAGCCGCCCTGCGCTCCTGCGAAATGCTGCTCACACGCGGCCTGGCCTGTTCGGTAGTGCTTATGCCCGAGGGCGAAGACATCGACAGCCTGTTGCGTGGTCCGGGACCAGAGGCGTTTGAAGAACTGCAGGCCCAGGCCCCTGACGGGCTGCGGTTTTGCGTGGATGTGCTCAAAGCGCTGGCCCCAAGAGAAACTGTGGAATGGGCGCGCAATTTCCTGCGCCAAGTGGAGATTCCCGAACTGGTCAGCCCGTATGTTTCGCGGCTGGCCGGGCATCTGCAACTTTCAGAAGCCGACCTGCGCGAAGGGCTTGTACAGACGCGCGGGGCAAAAAACGACAGGACGCGCTCCGGCGCAAGCGGCTTTCCATCGGGCCGCGCCCTGCAAAACATTCGCGACCGCGAAATCATGATGTTCGCCGTGCGTTACCCGCACCGGCTTGCAAACATGCTTGAACTTGGGGCCGACCTGGCCCTGCACTCGGCAGTGGCGCGTCAGTTATGGGACAAGATTGAAAACCACGGCCCGGAAGAAGTCTTTCACCATCTGGACCAACGGGAAAAAAATTTCTGGTGCAAATGCTGCGGCCCCGAGGCCGCCCCGCGCGACAACGGCGACAGGGAACTGGAATCATTGCGCCACTACCTGAACAATTATTACGCTTCGGCGCAAAAATCTTCTTTATCCGCAGCCTTGAGGGCCAACACCGGCACTGGTGACTTTGAGGCTGATATGGACTATCTTCGCGCACTTAAGGAAACCTTGGAGAAAGGGCATGAGCAGTCTTAAAGATATCCAGCAAATTCAATCACTTATTGCCAAAGGCAAGGGTGCGGGCTTTTTGACCTTTGAAGAGGTCAACAAGGCGCTGCCCGTTGAAATGAGTACGCCCGAGCAGTTTGAAGAGATCATCGGCATCTTTGAACAGCTGGAAATCGTTATTGTGGACTCGGAAAAAGACGGAAAAAAAATTTCCGCCACTGCCTCCGAATCTGACGAAGAAATAACCGACAGTTCCCTTGACCTGTCTGAAGACGAAGATTCGGCGGACTACTCTTCCCGCAGCACGGACCCCGTGCGCATGTACCTGCGCGAAATGGGGGCCGTTCCCCTGCTGGACCGCGACGGTGAAGTTGTCATCGCCAAAAAGATTGAAATGGGCGAACAGGACGTGCTGTACGCCCTGGTGGAAGTGCCTGTGGCGGTTGAAGAACTGATCAATGTGGGCGAAGACCTGCGCCAGAACCGCATCAAGCTCAAAGATGTGGTTAAAACCATTGAAGAAGACGATCCCAGCGAAGACGAGATGAACCAGCGTTCGCGCGTCATCCTGCTGCTGGACGAAATCAAGCAGACTTTCAAGAAAAAGCGCAAGATCTATAAAAAGCTTGATGTCTGCACCTGCATGGACCGTCGTGTTACCGCCGTGCAGAAAGAAATCATCTGCTTCAAGGAAGAAATCGTCACCCGCCTGCGTGACATCAAGCTGGAAAAAACCCTCATTGACCGCATTATTGAAACGGTTGAGGACTATGTGCGTCAGATGCACAACTGCCAGCGCGACCTTTCAGCCTATATTCTGGCGACCGGCCGCACCCAGGCGGAAATTCAGGCCATGTTTGACGGCCTTGAGCAGCGCGAAGTCAATCCGATGGACGCCGCCCGCGATCTCAAGCTCAGCGTGGACGAACTCTTTTCCTTCAAGGAAATGATCATCGGCAAAATCGAGATACTCAACCGCCTGCAGGAAAAATGCTGCCACAACGTCACCGATCTCGAAGAGGTGCTGTGGCGCATCAAACGCGGCAATACGGCGGCCATGCGCGCCAAGCAGGAGCTGATCCGCTCCAACCTGCGCCTTGTGGTGTCCATTGCCAAAAAGTACACCAATCGCGGTCTTCAGTTCCTTGATCTCATTCAGGAAGGCAATATCGGCCTTATGAAGGCTGTGGACAAGTTTGAATACCAGCGCGGCTACAAGTTCTCTACCTATGCCACCTGGTGGATACGGCAGGCCATCACCCGCGCCATCGCCGATCAGGCACGCACCATCCGCATCCCCGTGCACATGATTGAAACCATCAACAAGCTCATACGCACATCGCGCTATCTTGTGCAGGAGCTGGGGCGCGACCCCACGCCTGAAGAAATCGCTGAGCGTATGGAATATCCGGTGGAGAAAGTCAAAAAGGTGCTCAAAATCGCCAAAGAACCCATTTCGCTGGAAACCCCCATTGGTGATGAAGAAGATTCGAGCCTGGGCGACTTTATTGAAGATAAAAAAGCTGTGGCCCCGGCAGAAGAAGTCATCAACACCAAGCTGTCGGAACAGCTGGCCGCAGTGCTGGCAGACCTCACCCCCCGTGAGGAGCAGGTTCTGCGCAAACGCTTCGGCATTGCTGAAAAGAGCGATCACACCCTTGAAGAGGTGGGCAAGCTCTTTAACGTAACGCGCGAGCGTATACGGCAGATCGAGGCCAAGGCATTGCGCAAACTGCGTCATCCCGTGCGCAGCCAGCCCCTGCGTTCTTACTACGAAAACTGATTTCCCGTCCGGCGGCTCCGGCAACAGGCCGGGCCGCCGGCGCGTGATACAGGCCCGGGCAAGCGCTCTGCGCGGCACGTCAAAAGCCCGCAGTTTTTTAGGGCGACCGCCCGGCAAAATCGATAACAGCAAAACATTGCAGCCCACGCAACAGGATATGGCCGTGTTTGTGTCAGTATTGTCCAGGCTCGGACGGCATTGCGCCGTTGTTATGATCTTCGGCCTTCTCTGCCTGCCGTTCCCTTTTCCGCTTCTGTCTTCTGCCCTGGCGGCAAACGGTGAACCAGCTTCTCCCGATGCTTCACCCGCAGCGGCTGCCGTGCCAGCAGCATCCGCCACGGTTGCCGATGATCCCGACGATGCTTCGGACAAGGCCGCCCCCTCAAGCCCTGCGGCTTTTGAGCTTTCCGGCAAGAAAAACAAAGACGTCCCGGTACAGCCCGCCGCACACGCGACGGAAGCGGCGCCTTCCGGCATGGCGGCAGATGCGGCTGATGCAGCCGCAGGCCAGTTGGGCGGCAACACAAAAATCGTCTCCGAAGACAGCACAAAAGAAAATGCCGACGCCCCTCGCGCCGAACCGCTCCCCCAACCACTTGCCACTGTGGCGCACTGCTTTGACGGCGACACCTTCAAACTTACGGACCGACGCGTTGTACGCCTGGCTGGAACAGACTCGCCCGAACTGTCCAAAGGCGGTCGGAAAGGCCAGTTTTTCGCGCGTGAAGCCAGAGATCAACTCAGCACGCTCGTCAAGGGCCAGCAGGTGCAACTGCTGCAGGCGGGCGTCAAGCACCGCGACCCGCACGGCAGAATCCTGGCGGAAGTGCTGCTGCCCGACGGCACATCCCTCAATGAGGTCATGATCCGCAACGGCGCTGCCTATTTTTATCCGCATCAGGATCTCAACCCCCATCTTCAGGAACGGCTGCGCAGCCTGCAGCATGAGGCCATCGCCGGGCGGCGCGGCATGTGGGCCTTTTTGCTTTCACAGCCCGTTGCCAAGAACACCTACCTCGGCAACAAGGAATCTTTGCGCTTCTTTCCCGCAGACTGCGCCGAGGCCCAGCACATACGCCCGCGAAACCGCGTTTACTTCGGCAACCTTATGGACGCCTTTATGGCGGGCTACGCCCCCGCGCGGGTCTGCCCCTTCTGGCCGGTGACGCCATGAACCAGCAGTTCTCCGACAGGGCCGCTTCAAGTCCTCTGGCTGAACAGACGGCCCTGGTCATCTTTTCCGGCGGGCAGGATTCCGCAACATGCCTGGCCTGGGCGCTGGACA
>NZ_JBAIYW010000491.1:0-4403 GCF_036763055.1 Desulfovibrio sp. 1214_IL3152
TGTGACCGGGGATGTGCCCCATGATGCCCTGAGAGGCGCTGTGGTCTGGCGCTGAGGGATCGGGCCTGTCCACCCGGCGCATGGCTACGGTGATGACCTCGGCGCCGCTGGCTTCGGCCACTGCCGGGATAAACCCGTCAGAGCCATATTTTCCCGTACCGATAAAAAGGCGGCTGCCAAGACTGATGCCGCCGAGAATAAAGGGATCGCTGCTATTCATGACATGCTCCGCGCAAAAGCGCTGCTGAAGATTGTGCTGCTGCAAAACACTGCGCCCTGTTTTTCACGGGGCATGCCGTCTTTGGCAGGTGGATTTTGGCTGCTCCACTGGGGCTGAAAACGGCTCGCACTGTGCGGCAATATTTTGCAGTCAGGAAAGAAATGTTTGCGTCTGTTACGCCGGAACGGCTGTTTTGCGCGCGGCATCCGCGCACGCAGTCCGTCCGGTTGTGCTCTTGCAGCCGGGCAGGTCTTCGCAATATGCACGCAGACAGTCAAAGATTTCCGGGATGCGGGCTGCCTAGCCGCCGCCTACAAAATGCACAATCTCCAGTTTGTCCCCCTGCTGCAGAAAGGTTTGCGCAAATGCCTCTCTGGCAAGGATGCGTTCGTTGTGCTCCACCACTACCGTGCTGGCCTCATGCCCGCGCTCGGCCAGAAAGCGGGCCACGCTGACCTGGGGAGCGCAACTTTCGGGCTGCCCGTTGACCACAATGTTCATAATGAATCTCCATAGGTTACAAAGCCTGTTTCGGGCTGCGGGCATGTGTTTTTCGGCTTTTCAAGGGCGCAAAAAAACCCGCAGAACCAATACGGCTGCGGGCAAGCACAAACCTGTTTCCAGGTTGGGCCAGCTTCCCTTCGTCGGCACTATCCGCGTCAGGTGCAGAACCGCGTTTTTTTGCGCGGTTCTAGGGGTCAGGGCGCGACAGCCCTTTCTCAGCCATGATGGCTCCCCCAGCCGGTTTTTTGACGATAGACCCATGCCGGGCGGAATGCAAGCCTGCCAGAAGAGGGAAAGCGCGCCGCGCGGAAAAGGCCGGAACAGCAGTGCCGATGGATCAGCACGAGGAATGTGGATGTGCTCTTTTTGGGGCGTAAAAAAGTATAAAGGGATAATTTTTTATTGGGAAAGGGTGGGGAGGGTTCCACGGGAGTGTCCGCATTGTTATAAATAATAATCATTAATATTTTAAGTATTTTATATTTGTAAGTCGCGGCGGGCAACGATTTCGGCAGTGCCGTATGGCAGTTTTTTTCGTGTTGCGCCAGGCATAAATGCCCTTGACCGGCATGGACAGGGACGTCCGAAGGGTGTAGCAGAAAAACAGGAAAAATTGTCAAAAACCTGTATTTCCTGCTTTGGGTGCAGTTTTTTGTTTTAGTGTGGGCGTATTCTTGTGAATATTTTTGTGAGGAGGGCTGCTGAACACGCAACTATTTTGACGTGACACGCCGTTGTTTGTGCAAGTTCATTAAAATTCTGCAAGTATGGCTTGCTGCCTGATCGAGAAAGTTGATTCAAGTTCAGACGGGGGAATTTGTAATGGAAGCTCTTGAAAACATAAATGCCATAACCCTTGTGTTTGCGGCATTATGCATTTTTGCCATTTCATACCGTATTTACGGCATCTTTTTGGCAAACAAGGTTTTGCGGCTGGATGCAAGCCGCAGTACGCCCTCGGTGCGCTTTGCCGACGGACACGACTATGTAAAAACCAATGAATATGTTTTGTACGGCCACCATTTTGCCGCCATTGCCGCGGCCGGGCCTCTTGTGGGGCCTGTGCTGGCCGCCCAGTTCGGTTATCTGCCGGGCGCCCTGTGGATTCTGGTGGGCTGCGTTCTTGGCGGCGCGGTTCACGACATGGTGGTTCTTTTTGCCTCTGTGCGACATAAAGGACAGAGCCTCGCCGCCATCGCCACGCGCGAGGTCGGTCGAGTCACGGGAACCGTGGCGGGCGTGGCGGTTCTGTGCATTCTCATCCTTACGCTGGCCGGTCTTTCCCTGGCGTGCATCAGCGCCATGCACAACGCGCCCTGGTCGCTGTTCATCGTGGTCATAACCATGCCCATTGCCATGATTATGGGCCTTATCATGCGCTACAAGAAGAACAGTGTGCTTTTTGCCAGTCTTCTTGGACTGGTGCTGCTGGTTGTGGGCATTCTGAGCGGCCATGACCTCATGAAGCACGACGTGCTCGGCTGGGCTTTTGACTGGGACAGAAACACGGTCGCCATCGCCATTGCGGTGTACGGCTTTTTTGCCTCGGTGTTGCCCGTATGGTTTTTGCTGGTGCCGCGCGACTACCTTTCCACCTACCTGAAGATCGGCACCATCCTCATGCTTACGGTGGGCATCATCTTTGTGCAGCCCACCATTCTCATGCCCACCATCACGCCCTTTATCAACGGCGGCGGCCCTGTCATCGGCGGCCCCGTCATGCCCTTCATCTTTATCAC
This sequence comes from Desulfovibrio sp. 1214_IL3152, assembly GCF_036763055.1. Lineage (NCBI taxonomy): Bacteria > Pseudomonadati > Thermodesulfobacteriota > Desulfovibrionia > Desulfovibrionales > Desulfovibrionaceae > Desulfovibrio > Desulfovibrio sp. 1214_IL3152. The sequence continues at coordinate 2,464 of NZ_JBAIYW010000491.1, forward strand.
CATCGCCTGCGGAGCCATTTCGGGCTTTCATGCCATTATCGGTACGGGAACCACGCCCAAGATGATCGGCAACGAGCGTGATATTCTGTTTGTCGGGTACGGGGCCATGCTCACCGAAGGCTTTGTAGCCATGATGGCCCTGATCGCGGCCTGCACCCTGATGCCCGGCGACTATTTTGCCATCAACGCTGCTCCGGCCAAGTATGACGCCCTGCTGGCCGCCCACCCCAACCTGCATACCGTGGACCTGACCTTTTTTGAAGAAAAGATCGGCCTGAACCTGCACGCCCGGCCCGGCGGCGCAGTGTCCCTGGCAGTGGGCATGGCTCATATCTTCCACAAGATCCCTTACATGGATCACCTGATGGCCTACTGGTACAATTTTGCCGTCATGTTTGAAGCGGTGTTCATCCTTACCGCCATTGACTCCGGCACGCGCGTGGGCCGCTTCTTCCTTCAGGAAATGCTCGGCAAGGTATATGCTCCGTTCGGCGACAAAAACTGGGTTCCGGGCATTGTCATCACCAGTCTGGCCTTCACCTCCATGTGGGGCTATCTGGTGTATACCGGCAACATCAGCAATATTTGGCCGCTGTTCGGCATGAGCAATCAACTGCTGGCTGCCTGCGCCCTTATCGTCTGCACCAGCATGCTGCTGCGCATGAACAGGGGCAAGTACTGCCTGGTGACGGCCATTCCCGGCATTTTTATGACCGTGGTGACGTTCTGGGCGGGCTACCTTCAGTTGACCACAGACTATATCCCCAACGGCAAGTACCTGCTGGCCGCCCTGGCCTGCCTGGTTATGGTGCTGATGGTCTTTGTCATCGTGGGAACCTTCCGCCGCTGGACCGAACTGATGGGAATAAAGACACTGGTCACCGACTCTTATGGCGAATCGGTGCGTGAGCTGGCTGAAGAATAGTTGCTGTTTCCTGTTTTTGGAGTGGATTATGAAAAAGGCTCCGCTGCCTCGCAGCGGAGCCTTTTTTTGAAGCCGCCGCCGTGCCTGTGGCTGACAGAGTGGTTTTTTTGGAGTGTAGAAGGACGGAAAATAAATTTTCAATTTATATACTACTAGCTTCAGATAAATATGTTATAAAAATTGAGACATGAGATAATTTAAAAAAAATGACAGTTCTGTGAAAAAGAGAACTTGTCAAGGGGGTGGAGGTTTGATAGCTTGAGCGCGCAAACAGTTTTTGCCGGCAGCTTTGTGCCGCCGGTATAGTCGTGCTGCACTGCTCCCACTAGACACTGGCTAAAAAGCGGAAGACCGGACCTACCCCACCGGATTCCGCAGCGGTACGACCATAAAGCCGCTCTGCGGCTTATGACATGACAAGCGCCGGATTTTGCCGGTGCAAAACATAGGCGGGCAAGCCCGCGCAACTGAGCCGGATTTGATGAGCGGGACCGCATTTCCGCGAGCGCCTGGCGGCCTGAGCCGCCGAGTGTCTTCAAAATTGCCGGTGCGTCTGGACGGACTGCGGAACGGCATGGCCGGGTCGCAGGGCGTACGCTGCCGTACAGACAGCACCACCCGGCGAAGCTCAAGGTTCCTTGCAGACCCTGGGCGTCAACTGCTGGCTTGGATCAGACGCCAGAACCCCCGGTCAATTGTTGGCCGGGGGTTCTATGTTTTATGCTGTACCGTTTATCTGCGTAATTGTTATTGTCGAGCGCTGTAGTGGGCGCCTTGAGGCTTTGCGAAGGAAACACTCAACGCTAAAATATTTTAGTCCAGACCCATTGCCTTGCCGATTTTTTTGGCGGCCTTTTTGACTTTTTGCAGCGGGGTCTGCTCCCCGGCAGCCTCAAATTCGCGCAGCAGTTCTTCCTGCCGGGCCGAAAGGCGTGTGGGTGTGAGCACCTTGACCTCTACCAGCATGTCGCCGCGCTGCTTGCGGCCGGGGTAGGGCATGCCCTCGCCCGCCATG
>NZ_JBAIYW010000085.1:0-4388 GCF_036763055.1 Desulfovibrio sp. 1214_IL3152
CCTGCAGACGGCCGCGCCGCAGCAAGGCCCGGATGCGGGCTTCAAGCTCTTTAAGGGCAAAGGGTTTGACCAGATAGTCGTCCGCCCCGGCCTCAAGCCCCGCCACCCTGTCGGCCACGGCATCCCGGGCAGTAAGCATGATGATGGGGGCGGATACCCTGTATTCCTGCCGCAAACGGCGGCACAGGCTTATGCCGTCCATGCCGGGCAGCATGACGTCCAGCACTATACAGTCAAAACCCTGCTCAAGAGCCATCGCAAGCCCGGCGTTGCCGTTGCGCGCGCAGTCCAGCGTGTATCCCATCGGTTCAAGATAGGCGTAGAGATTGGCGAGGATATCCTCGTTGTCTTCCACAAGCAGCAGAGAACAGGACATGGGCTCAGCGCTCTGGCACGTCTCGCGCGTCAATGATGCCGATGATGGACAGCCCGTCCACCTCCACCTCATTGGGGCGTTTGCGGTTCCAGTCCACATGTCCAAGCAGGCGCACCTTGTCGCGCGGGGTCACGGTGAGGTGGCCGAACACCTCGTTCTTTATTTCCACCACCACCTTGCCGCTCTGGTCTTCAAACAGATAGCGGTTTTTACGGCGCGGCAGCTTTTCCAGAATATGCCCTTCAAGCACGCAGGGGGCGTCATCCTGCGCACCCAGCACATCCGCCGCGCGGGTAACCGTGGTCGCCACGCCGGGGCCGTCAAAGCCCGAAGCCGCCACGCGGGAGCACGGCAACATGGCTCCCGCAAGGCCAAATGTCAGAACCAGCAGCACCGCCAGTACACGCATAACTCTTCTCCACTCATATCGTGCGGCCGGGCGCGGACCCGGCCGCCCTGAAATCAGTTCAGTATTTCCAGCACTTTAACGTCAATTTTGGCGGGCTTCATCAGATCCTTGTCCACCTTGCCGGAAAGGCGCACGGTGTTTTCGGGCGTGACACTTTGACCGGCAAAGACTTCCCTGTCTATATCCACCGTTATTTCACCGGTGGCGTCTTTGAAAACATATTTGTCATCACTGCCGGCCTTGCGGCCCGTGATCTGGCCGGTAAGCAGAACAGCGGCATCATCCTTGCTGTCCAGAGCCTGTTTGACCGTGGTGACCTCAATCCCCACGGTCGGCCCCTTGAATCCTTCGGACGTCTTGGCTCCGGGACCCTGAAACGCGGCGTGAGCCGGAAGGGCCAAAAGGCCCAACAATAACAATGAAAGTACTGCGCGCATGGCAGCCTCCTTGGTAAGCACTGTTTCTTATGCAACCGTTGGCGGCAAAGGGCCGGAAACGGTCGGCATGCAGCCCCTGCGGGATAAAGGCGAACCGCAGGGCGTATATTGGCTCCGCCCGCCAAACAAGCATGTCAGCGTGGAAAAGCTTTGGAGCATTTTCAGCTTGAAACTGCTCTGACGGCGACGTGAACAGAGGGCCGCCACGAAGGCACAAGCGCTATCTGTTTGCGCTGTTCAGCGCCGCAGTGAGCGGGTGCAGACAGTGAGAGCATGCATTCTCGCTGCTAACACGCCCTAGAGCATTTTAACTTTGAAAAAGTGTAAATGCTCTAACGCTGCACGAAAGTGCAGCGCGCCACAATGTGGCGTGGATTCAGCCGAAAATCGCACTTTTCGGCTGAATGAACACTTTGAAATGTGAAGCATTTCAAAGTTAATCTCCTCTAGTTGAGAACATGCAGGGCCTTGACGGCCACCACCGGTTCCCTGCCTTCTTTTGTTTTGACCTTGCCCACAAGACGCACCTTCATATCAGGGGTGAGCGTCATTCCCTTGAGGGTTTTATGGCCGATGGACACGGCCATACGGCCCGTACCGTCATCCACGATAAAACGGTTTTTCTTGCCGCCCACTTTTTCCACAATATGGCCCACGATCATGACAGGGGTTCTGTCAGGGGCTTTCAGGGCCTTTGCAACGGTATCCACCTCATGAAGATTTGTCATCCCCTGAGCTTTTTCATGACGGGGCTTGCTCTTTTGCGGCGCAGGGCTGGTGACCGCCTGGGGAGCCGCGCCGGACGTGTCCTTGTCAGCAGCGTAGGCGGGAACAGCAAGAGCCATAGTCATAGCCATAACAAGCAGATAACGCATATAATCCTCCAAAAATATTTTACCGGACTCGCGCAACGCACATGCGCCCGCAGACAAAATCTGCACCCGCGAGCGTCAGCAAAGCGTTAGGAATAAAAAAACGTGAATCACCTGCCCTGGCAAACACGCCCCGTTAACATAAAAATATGAAACAAAGCCTCTTCTTGTGAACATGAATCAAAGCTGCTATATTGCCGCGCATGAAAGAGCTTGATCCGCATACAATCCGCCCCTGCCTTGCCTGCGGCGGAACCAATGTTCATCTGGAGTCCATGCTGCCACCGGGAAGACGGCAGGAAGTCTGGCGAGTCGTCTGCTCCTGTGGGCAGACATCGCAGCAATGGTCAGTTTCTCAGGGCGCGGCTATCCGTGCCTGGAACCGTAACCTGGCCTGCGCAAACGAACTTTGATTCTCCGCGCCCGGCCGCACCGTCACCGCACCTGCCCGTGACCTTGTGCAAGCCACTATGAATAGCTTTTTCTATACAAAAAAACAGCAAAAAATCTTTTCCAAGGTCCGCGCCGGGGTGTGCCTGCCGGGCAGCAGCGCCCCTTGCTTGCATGGCGGCAGTACACGCCGGGCATGAGGCAACGGCAAAACAACTCCCTGCCCATGCAGGCGCACTGACAGGCCAGAATCCCGCGGGGTTCCGGCCCTTTTTGTTTCAGACCGCCGCTGTGTGCAACAGGGCCGCCATAGCCCTGCCGGGCCTTCGGAGGAGAGCGAAAGAATCAGTCCGGAATCGCCCGGATCAGTTCGTGATAGCTCGGAATCAACCCGCGATAGCCCAAAATCAGCCTGGCGGGCGTCTTTCAAAGGGCCGTTGCGCACCGCGGCGCTTGAGGCGCACATGCAGAGGCTGCCGTTTCCCGCAGGGCCGAGGGAACGGCTCAAGCGGGGCGGAGCCTTTGTGACGGACGACTGCCGCGAGCCGCCAGCGCTGCTGCAACATGAAATAGCTCTGCATTCACAGCAAGGCTGTCGCGTCGAAAATACGGGATAAGACCTGGCGCAAGGGGAAGGTACGCCTGGGTACGTGATTGGAATAAAAAAGTTTTTTGATATAACCGGTTGAGTAAAAGAGTACGGAAGCGACCTCTAGTCCAGCTCCCGCCCAACCCACACAGCACGGCCGATAACCCGCACAAGATCGGCCAGTTGCTCGTCCGTATCCGCCTCAATGGGCGCATAGTCCGGATTGAAGCTCGTCAGAATAAGCTTGCCCGGCATGGCGTTGACGACCTTGAGGTACACCATGTCCTCCACGCCCACGGCATAAATGCGCCCCGGCACGGGGGTGCGCTGAGCCTGATCTATAAGCACCACGTCATTGTGCATGATGCGCGGCTGCATGCTGTCGCCAGACACCCGCAAAAGCACCATCTGTGACGGGTTGCCCTTGCGGCGCAGGAAGTCCCACCGAAAGGCATAGTGCCGCAGCACGTCGCCGCCGGTTTCAAAGCTGCCGGTCCCGGCTGAAAGACGCGCCTCCACCATAGGGACCATTACCAGTCTCGCTTCACCACAGTTTTGCCCGTTGCCGTCTGCCGTTCCCTTGCCGGCAAGCAACCAGTCAAGGGAGCAGTCCAGCGTGTCGGCCAGACGCACAGCATACTCACCTTTCGGCATCTGCCCGTTTTCATATTTTTGAATGGTGGTAAGGCTTACTCCCACCCTGTCGGCCATGTCCTGCTTGTGCATGCCAAGCTCTTCACGCCGCTGGCGAAGGCGCTGCGCGAAGGCCTTGGGCAATCCAGCCTGGGAGAGTGCTTTCATAGAACTTCCGTTATCTGCGTTTTCAACGCATTAAAACTTTTCTTTTAAAATAACTCCTGAACAGGACAGCTTTATTCTGACCACCACAAAACTACCTTGTTTTTTTTCAAGAATCAATGTTTTCTTTGTAACTACAGGAATAAAATATAAATATTTTTCAAGATTAAAGATCTTCACGTCATTCAACTGTTAAATATTGTTATAAATCATATGATTAAATCTTTTCCTTTATTTATAAACTTTACACTTGATTCATATAATAAAAAGTTATAAATCCCAAATACGCCCCGTATATTTCACATCCATATTTCAGGGAGCATAGCATGTCCGATCTTCAAGATAATATTTATAACCTGAGCGCTGTGCTGGATATTTTGCAAAACAACGCCCATCCTGCCCAAAAGCCCATTTTGCGCCTGGTGGGCGATCATCTTCGCCTGCTCGCACTCTGCATGGACCTTTCGGCGCACCGCCCGCCTGCCCAGACGCCCCATATGCCGCCCTCAGCAGCAGC
>NZ_JBAIYW010000023.1:0-4349 GCF_036763055.1 Desulfovibrio sp. 1214_IL3152
ACGACGCTCTTCCGATCTAGGCGGCGTTGCCCCGCTCTGGCTCGGGCTCGACGTGCAGAATGTGGACCCGCACACAGCTATGGCCCTGGGCCTCAGCAGAGCGCGCGGCGTGCTGGTTGTCGCCATTTATCCCGACACTCCGGCTGAAAAGATTCGCATGCGCCCCGGCGACATCATAGACAGCATCAACGCCTCGCCCGTGCGCGACAGGCGTGATTATCTTGACATTATGCGCAACCAGACCGCAGATGCCAAACTGCGCCTGAGCCTGCGCCGCGACGGCGAAACCATCGCGCTGGACATCAGGCCAGCGCCTTTTACCGATGACAAAGCCCGCAGGCTCATGCACAAGCTCTGGGGGTTCAAGGCCGCGCAAACAGCCGGAAAAGTTGTTATAAACAGTGTTGATGCCAAGGGGCCTTCGCCTTTCTTGCAAAAGGGCGACGTCATTTCTGCGGTAGGGGCAATTCCCGTGCATGAAGAAAAAGACCTTTTGCAGGCATTCCGGCGAGAACGCATGTCAGGCCAGGTGCTTATGCAAATCAAGCGTAACGGCAAGGGCTATTACGCTCGCCTTGTTCCCTGAAAAAAAGCTTCAGCCCTTTGCGGCCTGAAAACATTGGAGGCTTGATGCCGGTTTCGGAGCACGGCACAGGGCTGAAGCTTACAAACCACCGCCGACAGCCGCTTTTACGGCACGGCGCAAAGGACACTTGACAGGGGCATGGGCTAAAGCTATCCAATTGCACAAGCTAATTCTACCCGCTTGTGTGATCAAGCAAGACAACCTATTGGGAGGACGATCATGGGTTACAATGTGAATGTCGATGTGGACAAGTGCATAGGCTGTGGCGAATGCGTGGACGTGTGCCCCGTTGAAGTTTATGAAATCAAAGACAGCAAGTGCGAAGCCGTAAGCCCCGAAGAGTGCCTCGGCTGTGAATCCTGTGTGGAAGTCTGCGAAGTCAACGCCATCACCATTGAAGAAAACTAGAGCAATTTCACTTTGAAATTGCTCTGGCGGATGCGGGAGCAGACGCCCGCCACGGAGGCGTAAGCGCAATTTATTTGCGCGGTTAAACGCCGAAGTGAGCGTGCATCAAACTTTGAGAATGTATATTATCAAAGTTAATCTGCTCCAGGTGATAATGGAAGGCCCTACGGCATTCCATTGTTGACCCACTCGCAGACAGAGTGTTGTGCCGCCCGACGCTCGCGCGCCAGGCGGCACTTACATAAAATGCGCAAACCACGGCCGCCGGCCCGTGCAGGTCTGGATAAAACACCTGGTACTTACGGCGAGCCGCGCGGGTTTTGAAAAAATACCCGCCCAAAGGCCCCGGGCCACAAGCGCACGGGCGAGGCATCACGCCCGAAAGCCCGCTCCGCCGCACACCTGCCGGACGGCCCATGCGCCCTCCGCACAGCCACAGGATAATCATGATCCCTGACCTGAACGCTATTTTCACCCGCTACGAAAACCTGCGGGCCGAGGCCGACGCCCTGTTTGAACGGGTGCGCGACAGCTATCCCCAGTGCGTGACCTGCAAAGAAGGCTGTAGCGACTGCTGCCACGCCATGTTTGATCTTTCGCTGGTGGAAGCCATGTATATTAACCGGGCCTTTAACACCACTTTCGGGCATGGTCCCGAGCGCTCGGCCATACTGGAACGCGCTTCAGAACTTGACCGCCACACAACCCGCCTCAAGCGGGAACTGTACAGGGCGGAAAAAGACGGCGAAAGCCCCGAAGCCATCATGAGCATCGCCGCCAAGATCAAGATGCGCTGTCCGCTGCTGGACGATGCCGACCGCTGCCTTCTTTACGAAGCCCGGCCCGTCACCTGTCGCATTTATGGCGTGCCTACAGCTATTCGTGGTCAGGGCCACGTTTGCGGTTTTTCCGCATTCGAAAAGGGCAAGGCCTACCCCACCGTGCATATGGACAAGATGAACGACAGGCTTGAAGAGCTGAGCAAGGACATCGCAACCACAGTGCAGTCGCGCTTCAAGGAACTGCACGAAGTGTACGTGCCGCTGTCCATGGCCCTGCTGACCCGCTACGACGAAACCTATCTTGGCATTGGGCCGGCCAAGAAAGAACAGGCCTGATACAAAACGGCGCGGCAGTGTATTCCGCCGTGCCGACACAGCCGCAACCGCCCGTGCGCGCGGGGGCGTGGCGGCGGCGCTGGCCTGACAAGGGCCTTACCTACGCGCCGGAAAACGGATTTTCGCGCACTGCAAGGAGTCCGGCATGTTCGGCAGCATACCCGCTACCGTCTTTCGAGACGGAACGCCGCAGGAACTTACGGAAGAGCAGGAAGTGCTCAAACGCGAGATTTATGAGCGCATGAATCCGCGACGCCGCAAGTTTGTGGACCGTCTGGGTTACGACAACTGGGATCCTTTCCAGAAGCCCAACGATCCCCTTGATCTGCGCACAGACATAAGCAAGCGTACCACGCAACAGCTGGTTAACGAATTTCTGCACGACGCGGGCAAAAAAGGCCCGTATGGCAAGGCTTACAGCAAGGGCGCCACAGAATGCGCCTTGGGCGTTATTAATAAAGACGAAAAATACATGGGCATTTTCGACTTTTGCCGCTGGTACTATGATCTTCTGAAAAAAGAGGGGCACATCCAATGAAAGCTCGCTACGATGACCTGGACGAATACATTGCGGACCTCAAGGCGGAAATTGCCGAAAATGAGCAGTGCGCCAACCATTACTACAACCTGGGCCTGGCTCTGCTGACCAAACGCGACTTTATCGCCGCTGAAGAAGCTTTTTTGAACGCTGTGCGCAACTCGCCGCACCTGGCCGAAGGCTATGTGCAGCTTGGCGGCATCTGCCTTGAACGCGGCGACCTTGACGGCTGCCTGCGCTACAATGAAGAAGCCGCAAACTGCCGCGCCAAGTTCCCCGTGCCGTGGAGCAACATTGCCTTTGTGCACCTGCAGCGCGGCGAACCGGACAAGGCCATCACCGCCCTGAACAAGGCCCTCAAATGGGATCCCAACTTTGTGCAGGCCCAGAACGCGCTGGCGACCGCCTATTTTATGAAGGGCGACATCAAAGCCTGCGAAACCCAGTGCTTGTCCATCATCAAAAAAGAACCCGCCTTTGCCCCGGCCTGGAACAACCTGGCCCTGGCCTACTTTGATCAGGGCGAATTCGCCAAAGCCAAAGAAGCGGCCGACAAGGCGCAAGAACTGGGTTTTGAGGTGTCTGAAGCCTTTCTTGAAGAACTCAAGGCTCACTGCTAGCAAAACTTTTGCAACAAAGCAGAAAGGCCCGCGAGCATCCGCCGCGGGCCTTTTTCTGAGCAAGTTCACTTTGAAACTGCTCTGCCAGATGCGGGAGCAAACGCCCGGCGCAGGGGCGAAAGAGAAATTTATTTATGCTGTTACGCGCCGGAGCGGGCGTCCCGGAAGCATTGAGAATGGATATTCTTGCTGTGAAAATGCTCCACATGTACGGAGCAAATCCGGCATTATGGCATATGCGAAAAAAGGCATGGTTCTTGCTTATCTATGCAGCGTGAACCGGTGCGGCCGATTTTGCCGCCCCACGGCCTCCGCCGCAGAACAGGCGGAAGCGCAAAGCACAAGGAGAACCCCCGTGGAACTGGAATTCCGTTTTCGCAATAATGATATGGGCCCGCTTTTTCCCACATTTCAGGAAAGGGTCAATGCCATGCTGCCCGCCAACCATGCAGACGCGGCGTCTTCTGCCGCCCCTGCCCTTGAGGCTCCGGCAGTGGAAACACCCCACATGCTCAATAACGAAGAAATGACCCAGGCGCTGGCCCAGGTGGAAGAAGAAGCCGCCCAGCACAGCCAGGAAATGCTTCAGGCGCACTCCGGCCTTAATGAGCAGCGCGTGGCCCGCCTGCTTGGCCTGCTGGACTAGGGGGCACCCCCTTGAAACAGCTTGTGGCCGCTCTGGCTCATACAGGACAATAAGCACGGCTCAAGTGGCAACAGCTCTAGAGCAATTTAACTTTGAAATTGCTCTAACAGCTTCTGTCGTGGGCTTTCGGCCTTGCGTATCAGGGCATGCAACGCTTGAAATGGCTGTTCAGCCGCGAAGTATCGCGCCATTTCAAGCGAAGCGCCAAACTGCGCATGCAAAGTACCGCCAGTTTGCCCTTGCGGCTGCTCTGCGTCCGTTTTTTGACACATGTTCTGCGTTGCAAAAACCTTCTGCGCCGCCGCCCAAATGGCGCGCGTCTCAAACATCAAAAACATCCAGCCAATGTGCCACCCGCGCTCCTTGCGGGGCATGCGCCCGCAACTGCATGGCGCAGCCGCTGCATCCGGTCAGGGTCACTGCGGGGACAGAC
>NZ_JBAIYW010000497.1:0-4343 GCF_036763055.1 Desulfovibrio sp. 1214_IL3152
CGCGCCCTTCTCCCCTGAACGGTTCCAGCGCCGCATCGTCCAGCGACTGCACCTGCTGTCGCACAAGCCGGATGTTCGGCTCGGCGTCCACACGTTCGCTCATGTTGCGGGCAAAAGCCTCGCGGTCTACGGCAAGAGCCTTGCCCGCAGGCACACGGCAAGCATCGGCAGCTTCCATAAACTGACTGCCCAGAGCGCGCATTTCGGCCTTGAGCAGCCCCACGCCCGAAGTTGGCTCGTCCGAACGCAGGGAGTTGGAGCACACAAGCTCCGCCAGATGGTCGCTGACGTGGGCTGGCGAACGGAACAGGGGTTTTTGCTCGAAAAGCTCCACCGCATGTCCGGAGCGGGCCAGACGCAAAGCGCATTCGCAACCGGCAAGGCCGCCGCCCACCACGGCTATGGACAATTTTTGCATATATTCTCCTCTGCGGGCAGATTGTAAGAAAAAAAGGCTTCTGGCAAGCATGAGAGCAATAATCAATAACACGTTATTTTTTATATCGAAATTCATATTCACAAGTTCGCCACGGTACGGCTGCCTTTTTTGCATGCCCCGGGCGCTCTTCCCATCGTCATTTAAAATGCGTATTGTCGAGGGGTTATTCTAACACGGGTAAATGCATGGTCAAGTCGTCCAAAACCCTCATAGCTATCGTTGTTCTTACGGCGCTTTTCACCGCGCTGCTCATAGTGGTGCGCGAGTACACCGTGGAAACAACGCGCCACCTCTCGCAGGACCTCACCACCCGCCTTGCTGAAGTAAGCCTGCGCGTTGCCGATGACTTTGAACACAGCATTGAAAACAAGCTCAATGAATTACAGGAGATTACCAGCTTTCTTGCTCAGGAAGACTGCCTGCCCCGCAAGGACTGCGTGCTGCACTATGCGCCGCTGTTACGTGCCGCCGGTCTGAAAAGATTTGCCATCATCAGCCCGGATGGTCAGGGCTTTTGCTCCATGACGGGCCTTTCCATTGATATTGAGCAAAGCAGCAAAAAAAGCCTTTTTGAGCGTGCCCTTACTGGAACAGCCAATATCGCCGCCGTGCCGGACGGCAAAGGCAGCAAGCTTGCCGTGGCGCTGCCCATACAACGCGATGGGAAAATTGTGGCTGTGCTGATTGGCGAGCTTGAAGACGGGCCGATGAAAAAAAGCCTGTTTACCAGAGCGTTTAACGACAAAGTCTGTAATATGGTCTTTGACGGCAACGGCCGCATGCTGTTTTCGGCCGCGCCGCCGGGCAGCCTTGACAGGCTGTTTCCTCAGATGGCTGAAAAAGGGCTGCCCGCCTCACTGCATGAACACCTTCAGCCCATTTTTTCCGCCACCGCGCCCAGAACAGACAGCCTGGTAAGGGACAACCAGCACGCCTACTACGTTACCCACGTGCCGCTGCCACAGTACGGCTGGCAGGTGGTCTCGCTGCTTCCGGAAGAAGTGGTCAATGATCTGGTGGACAGGCAAAACGACATTACCACCACCCTGGCCTGGCGGCTTTCCATCCTGGCCGGGCTGCTGCTGATCCTCATCATCGGTGTCATGCAAAGCTATCACCGTACCATCCACCATCAGCAGGAAGACTACCGCTCCATCATCGCAAGCATATCCGGCGGCGTTATCAAGTTCGGCGGGCTGCACGGCAAATTCCAGTTCATCAGTCCCAATTTTCTCAGAATGCTCGGCTATCGCAAGGACGAGTTTGACCAGCGCTTCGGCAATGACTTCGCCCTGTCCATTTTTGAGGCTGACCGGGAAACCACCCTCCGCACCATGCAGCAGCAACTGGAAGAGGGAATTCCCATTGATGTGGAATACCGCACCAGCGCCAAAAACGGCTCCCTTATCTGGCTGTACCATAAAGGGTCACCGGTTCAGGCCGGGCCAGGCCAGACGTATATCCAGAGCATTGTCTTTGATATTACCCACAACAAAGAAGCCGCACAGGCCAAACGCATTTCAGACGAGCGCTATCAGTTCATTCTGGAGCAGCACGACATCATTATCTTTGAGCAGAACCTCATTACCGGCAACTTTTCCTGTTCCGCAAAATGGATGCAGACCTTCGGTCATGTGTTCAACATTCTTGAGCCGGATCCCGAACAGGGGAAAATTCCCGTGCATGCAGACGACCAGGAATTGCTTGAAGATTTTCAAAAGCGCGTCCACAAGGACATGTATGAGCATAAAAAACAGGTTGAGCTGCGCCTGCGCGACACCAGCGGCCTGTACCACTGGTACCGCATTGAAGCCTCAAGCCTCCTCAGCGCCCAGGGAAAACCCATATATTTCATCGGCATCATCACTGATATCGACCGGCAAAAAACTCTTGAACTGCGTCTGCGCACCCAGGCCACGCGCGACAGCGCCACGGGCATGTTCAACAAGCGCGCCACGGAGCAGGCCATTTCGCGCTTTTTGAGTTTGCACAACGGCTCAAACATCGGCGTCTATGCCATGTTCATGATAGATTTTGACAACTTCAAAAGCATCAATGACAGGTTTGGCCACACCGTGGGCGACAAGGCCATCTATCAGATGGCCCAGATCATCCGCCGCAATTTCCGCAGCAGTGATATTGTGGGCCGTGTGGGCGGCGATGAGTTTCTTGTTTTCTGCACCGAAACCATGCCGCTTTCAAAAATACATGAAAGAGCCGCGACCCTGGTCAGGCAGTTGCGCCTTCAGTGCGGCCAGGGCGAAGACGACCAGCCCCTTACCGCCAGCGTGGGCGTCTCCTGTCACCCCACTGACGGACACGATTTTCTTGAACTGTACCAGCATGCCGACATGGCTACCTATGAAGCCAAAAGACGGGGCCGCAACCAGTGCGTTTTTTATGCGGAACTGACCGCTGGCGAACAACAAAGCGCGCGCGACACCCTTTTCCCCGACGAGCAGTGATGCCGCACAGATGCCCGCATGCCAAAAAGCATGCCGACAGGTGTATTCCATCAGAAAAGCCCGCGAAACGCGGGCTTTTCTGATGGAATACCGACAGCCAGAATCTTTTGCGCAGGACTTGCCCTACAGGCGTTCCACCACTTTATCGCCCATGGCTGCGCAACCGAGCAGTTCCTTGCCGGGTTCCATAATGTCGGCAGTGCGAAAACCGTCGGCCAGGGCCTTGCGCACGGCCTTTTCAATGTGGTCTGCCTCTTCGGCCATATCAAACCCCAGACGCAGCATCATGGCGGCCGAAAGAATGGTCGCCAGGGGATTAGCCACATCATGGCCCGCGATATCCGGGGCGGAGCCGTGTATCGGCTCAAACAGGCCCGGCCCGTCAGCCCCGGTGGAGGCGGAAGGCAGCATGCCCAGAGAGCCGGTGATGACCGAAGCCTCGTCCGACAGGATGTCGCCAAAGATATTGCCTGTCAGGATCACATCAAACTGCGAGGGGTCGCGCACAAGCTGCATGGCGGCATTGTCCACATACATGTGGCTCAATTCCACATCGCTGTATTCCCGGTGGACTTCCACGACCACTTCTTTCCACAGACGCGAGCATTCCAGCACATTGCTCTTCTCCACCGAACACACCTTGCGTCTGCGCTTACGCGCCGTTTCAAAGGCAACCCTGGCGATGCGGCGGATTTCTTCCTCATTATACAGCATGGTATTGTAGCCGGTGCGCAGGCCACCGCGCATTTCAATGCCGCGCGGCTCACCGAAGTATACGTCCCCCGTCAGTTCGCGCACCACCACAAGGTCAAGCCCTCTGGCCGCGATGTCGGCCCGCAACAGGCAGGCTCCCGCAAGCTCGGGGAAAAGTATGGCCGGGCGCAGGTTGGCAAACAGGCCGAGTTCTTTGCGGATGCGCAGCAGGCCCTTTTCAGGCCGCAGTTCCTGACTCATGCCATCCCATTTGGGACCGCCCACCGCGCCCAGATACACGGCATCGGCATTGCGGCAGAGCCGTACAGTTGCCTCCGGCAAGGGATCGCCCGCAGCGTCAATGGCCGCGCCGCCGATCAGGGCAGTCTCGAAAACAAAGCTGTGGCCGAATTTTTCAGCCGTGGCCTCCAGCACCTTGACGCCCTGGGCTACTATTTCCGGGCCGATACCGTCGCCGGGCAACAGGCAGATAGTCTTTTTCATGAAACATCCTTGAATATATTTGATCATCTTCGGGAACGCCCTGCCTTTCGCACGGCTCCTTCCCCGATTCAGGCTCTTTCTCGCCCCGGCGGGCCTGCCCCGCACGGATTGCGCCTGTGAGAAAAATACCTTCTCAAAGCACTGCGGCGTTCGCCATGAACTGACCAGTGCAGGCAAGCCGCGCGTGCGTCCTCGTGGCGGACATCTGCCCGCGCAGCAGCCAGGGCAGTCTTGCGGCGCAT
>NZ_JBAIYW010000149.1:0-4331 GCF_036763055.1 Desulfovibrio sp. 1214_IL3152
ATATACATTCTCAAAGTTTAAGGCACGCTCACTTCGGCGTTTAACCGCGCAGATAAACTGCGCTTACGCCTCCGTAGCGAACGTCTGCTCACGCAGCCGTCCGAGCAATTTAAAAGTTAAATTGCTCGGACGGCGTCAAAGTCGGGTTTTGGCTCCTGTTGAATACCACAAGAGTATACTTCTTTTGCCGAAACCCGACTTTTCCTTGTGTCTGGAGCAAAATTATTTAGAGCATTTTCACTTTGAAAGTGCTCTGGCGACTGCGTGGAAAGTGCTCTGGCGACTGCGTGAGTAAGCGCAACTTATTTGCGCTGCGCTTTCGGAACCGTTTCAAGGTGAACGCTCCAAAGGCTTTTTGCATGTTCTTGTTGAGAATACTGGCCTTACTGCTCGTTTTCGTTCAGTGAATCCCCTTGGGGCGGGGCAGAGTTGGGCGGAAACGGGCTTTTTTGTCAGAAAAAAATCATGGCAAAGGCAGATAGCTTTCTTCAAAGACAGCCAGGGGTACAGGCTTGCTGAACAGATAGCCCTGGACCTGCTCGCAGCCTTTTTGCCTGAGAATGGCAAACTGTTCTTCTGTTTCCACGCCCTCGGCCACCACGCGGATATCCATTCTGCGGCACATGTCCACAATGGCCTCGATGACCATCTGGGTTTTCTGGTTGGTGGTGATGCTGTCCACAAGGGCCTTGTCCACCTTGAGCTCATCAAAGTTTGCCAGCGAAAAGAGCGACAGGTTGGCAAAATCTACTCCGAAGTCGTCAATGGCAACGGCAAAGCCCAACTCGCGGATATTGTCGATCAGCGCCAGCAGGTTCATGCCTTCCACGCCTTTCACGCTTTCCGTCACCTCAATGATCACCCATTTTTTATCAATGCCGTAGCGGCCGAAAACCGCCAGCAGGCGCGTGATAAAGCCCTGTTCCGCCAGGGTGTAGCGTGAAAAATTCACTGATATGGGAATGGCCTGCCTGCCTTCGGCAAGCCAGCGGGCGAGCACGGCACAGACGCTGTCAAAAACATAAAAATCAAGCATGCCAATGAGTTTTGCATCTTCGAGTACAGGCAGAAACTGGGCTGGGGGCGCCACTGTGCCGTCTTCCTGCAGGTAGCGCACCAGAGCTTCGGAGCCGTTTACCTTGCGGTCGGCAGTTGACACTATGGGCTGGAGGTAAACGGTAAAAGCGCCGTCTTGCAGGCTTTTTTCCAGCATGCCCGGTTGCGTCAGGCAAAAGACATCATCGTTGTAATGGCGGTAACGGTCGCTGGGCAGATTTTTTCGATAATGGTTTTTCTTGTCCTGATACATGCGTTTTTCCGCTGCGTGGGCCAGACCCTGCAGGTCATTTGTGGCCTCGACCCACTGATGGCCGATGGCAACGTGGCAGTCCTGAAAGGCCGAACAATGGGCCTTGAGCAGGCGCACGCACTGTTCAAACTCCTCCTGGGGCAGGTCCTTGCATATGACAAGAAACTCGTCCCCGCCCACCCGGTAGGCCGAGCCTGACAGAAACGCCTTCCTGATGCTGTGCGCGCAGCCTGTCAGCAGCCTGTCGCCGTGGGCCTGCCCGAACATGTCGTTGATCCGTTTCATCTCATTGATGGAAAGGTAGACGATGCCCGCATGGTACGCGTTTTTGGCATTACCGATATCCTGCAGATAGGAATTTCGGTTGTGCAGGCCGGTGAGGCTGTCCTCAAAGCTCAGCTTTATCAGAAGCTCTTCATAGTTGATGCGGCGTATGGTGGAGAGCAGGAAGTAGCGCAGCGAAAGCAGCAGGGGCGCGATTTCGCGGATCTTTTCGGGAGAAGCGTTTTCCATGCCCCAGAAGCCCAGCAAAACGCCGTTATGCTCCAGTGGCATGATCACCAGATTGCGAATGCCCTCGGCATAAAGACTTCCGTAAGTTTCCGGCTGCTGCTCTGCCTGTTCCGCCATATTTTTAATGACCAGATACTCGCTTGTTTTTGCTGATATGCGCCATTGGTGAAAGCGGGCCATGTCCAGCGTCTGATACCGCTCTTCGGCAAGATGGGCGGCACGCCATTCGCTTTTGAGCAGGAACGTATCGCCGGTAAGCTGAAAGAAACAGGCACGGTCTGCGCCAAAGTGCTTGCCTACGCGCTCCAGCAGGTCTTCAAGCGCTTCTGCCAGTGTTTTGGCATTGTAGAGCAGGGCGATGCAGTCTCTGTTAACTTTTTCGCCTTCAAGAGCATGCTGCAGGGCATGACGCTCCATCTCGCGTTCCGTAATATCGGTGGCGATCTGCATGCGCGCTTTTCTGCCGTTCCAGTTCACGAGCCTGTCACGCAGAATAAAGTGCCGCCCCAGCATTTTGTTGGTAAATTCCCAGGAATACACGCTGTCGAATGTGAGCCGCTCATTGAGGCAAAAGGAACACGGGGCGTCCAGGCCTTGCAGCAACTGATGGCATTTGGCCCCGCGCGTATTGCTGATACCGTATTTTTCCCGTGCCGGGGCATTGATGTACAGCAGCTCATAGGTGGTCACATCCACCACATAAACCAGCTCGAGCATCTGCTCGAGGGTGCTCAGCAGCGTGTCCTGCATCAGCGCTCTGTCTTCTTCCGGTAAATCGGGGAACGTGTCCTGTTCCGTGGGGCAGGCCTGGCCGGAAGTCTGGAGGAGTGTCAGGGGGATTTCTCTCGGGCTGTCCGTATACGGTTCGGGATGTTCGGCAACCACGCGGCTGCGGCCGTCCTGCTTGGCCTGATACATGGCGCTGTCCGCGCTGCGGATAAGGTGCTCAAGGCTCCGGGGCGCCGCAGGCTGCATGCTGGACAGACCGATGCTGACTGAGAGACGCAGGTCCGGATGTTCTTGAAAGCGTACGCGTTGTACCATGTTCATGATGCGTTGCGCCACAAGATGCGCCGCGGCGCTGTCCGCATGGGCCAGCAGGACCACAAATTCTTCACCGCCGTAGCGGCAATTGATGTCGCTGCCACGCAGGCAGCGCTTGATGGCGTCTGAAATGCGTTCCAGTACCGCGTCACCGAAAGCATGCCCATAGAGATCGTTGACCTGTTTGAAATGGTCAATGTCTATGAAGAGAACAGAGACGGGCATGTTGAACCTTTTGCTGTGTTCATGCAGGGCCGCGCCTTTCTTAAAAAAATCGTGGCGGTTTGAGGCTCCCGTCAGCTTGTCGGTGGTCGCCATGTGAACCAGCGCGTCGCCGTAGCGCTTGAGCGCCTGAATGTTTTTTTCTTCTCTGGACTTGAGCTTTCCCACAAGAAGAACAATGGCGAAAATAGCGAGAGAAATGGTGACGGACTTGTAAGCGCCGGCCGGATCATTGGTTTTTACCAGAAAAAAATGGGCGCTGTAGGCAAATGCCACGCAGCCGCCAAGAGCGCCCCCAAGGTAGCCACTGGAATATGTGGCGTACACAATGGGGATCATCAGGATAATCATGGGGTTGGGAATGTTAAAAATATAAACGATCAAAATGGACAGGCAAGTCGGCAAAACAGAAAACAGATATTTTATCCATTCATGCGGTAAGTGCGCCTTGAAGCGCGCTTTCAGAGAATTTATTGTTTTTTTCATTTCGGCCTCATGCTATCCGGCTGATGTTTTTAAGCATCTTTTGGCCGAAAATCTGAAATTCGTGATATTTCGTATCAGGAAAGAGCCTCATCTGAAGTTTATACAGAATTATTTTTGAACATTCCAGATATGGGATGTATGAATATTCGCGGTCATGTCCCGTGCCGTCAAAAAAGGCTCTCCACTGCAAGCAGAGGAGAGCCTTTCCGTTGCGGGAAAGAGCAGTGTTTTAGCGCGCGCCAAAGCCGGGTACATGAAATCGGCGCTCAAGCCAGCGCAGAAAAAATGTCGCCAGGGTAACCATTGCCAGGTAGTAGGCCCCGACAGTGATGAAAACTTCGGTAAAGCGGAAGGTGTCTGAAGCCACAACCTTGCCTTCGCCCATAAGTTCCATGCAGGTGACGAAGTAGGCCAACGAACTGTACTTTATGAGGTAAATGATTTCATTGCCGCAACCGGGAAGCGCGCGCCGGGCCGCTTGCGGCACAACTATCCAGGCCACGGTTTGCCAGGTGCTGAACCCCAGGGCCTGGGCGGCGCGGATCTGCCCCTGACGGATGGAGAGCAGCGCCCCGCGCACATATTCGCTCTGATAGGCCGCCGTGCACAGGATAAAGCTTGTAAGGGCGGCCCCATATGGCGGAAAATAGATGCCGAGTTTGGGCAGGGCGTAATAGATCATCATCAACTGCACCAGCAGCGGAACCCCGCGCACGATGGCGGTAAACCAGTCGCCCAGGCGGCGCAACCAGCGCGG
>NZ_JBAIYW010000352.1:0-4259 GCF_036763055.1 Desulfovibrio sp. 1214_IL3152
GGATATAAGTGAGTATATTGAGGTTTTTTATAATCGACAAAGACGCCAGGCAGCACTTGGCTATCTCTCACCAGCGGCGTTTGTCAGAAGCAGGATGATGGAACCAAAACTGCCGATTGCCGCTTAACATGGCGTACGAAATTGACGACCTATCTCAAAAGGTGCTGGCGGTAATGGAAGGAAGAAGCCCCGCAAAGGCGCTCGACTTTGCGAATGGGGCGGCCAATAAAAAAGGCTCTCCCGATTTGGTCATCAGGAGAACCGGTACACAGTCTCGGTACACAGAACCGAGTAATTTAAAGGCTACTGGAGCGTAACCTATGGGAATCATTTGGCGTCCCCAAGGGGATTTGAACCCCTGTCGACGGCGTGAAAGGCCGTTGTCCTGGGCCGGCTAGACGATGGGGACGCACTGTTTGTGTTGGCTGGGCTGCAAGGACTCGAACCTTGATTAACGGAGCCAGAATCCGCCGTCCTGCCAATTGAACGACAGCCCAACACGAAGAGTGTGTATATGTGAAGCCCGGCGGACTGTCAAGCAAGAATTTTAAAAAAAATCATAAAGCTAGCAAAATGGCTGTTAGCAACGTGCTGAAGAGCCTGCCTTGTCTGCTGAAAAGAGGGCAGATTTTTGTGAAGATACCGTATCCTTAAAGCTTATTTTTTTAGTATGTAGAATTTTTCGGTGCCGGTATCTGTCGGCAAGCATTGTTCCATTTTACAAAAGTTAAAAAAAGAACAAATATGTCATTTAGTTGCGACATTCAATACTTTGCTGGTTGTTTATACAATTTATCAATTTTCCTGTTTTCTTGCTTTTTTTGTTCAAGCACCGACACTAACTCACTGGATATACTTGCGCAAACAGGTTTGTCGTGATATTCACACCAAACAACTATCCTCTCAACCTTTTACCGGATTGTGAAAGAATGTTTATAACGTAAAACATCGCAGCGGCGGAGGAAGATTATGGAAGACAAAGGATTATTGGGCAAGATTGTGGCTATTATCCCCGGTTTGGTGCTCATGATAGGCACCCTGGCCGTATTGCGAATTTATGCTGTTCCGTGGCTGAACGGCATAACGCTTTTCGGCGTAAAAGGCTGGCCTGTGAAAGTGCTGAGCCTCAACTATATTTTGCTTTCCATCATTGCGGGCATGCTGTTCCGCAATGTTTTGTTTGGCGGCAAGATTCCTGCGTGGGCTGATGCGGGCTTTCGCACAACCCGCCTGTTCATTAAAACGGGCGTGATCATGCTGGGATCGCTCTATACCCTGCAAAGTCTTCTCAAGCTGGGCATAAGCGCCGCACTGCTCATTATGGCTTTTGTGTTCGGCACTGTCTTCCTTATCATGTGGTTGAGCAAGATATGGAAAGTTGACCGCTCTGTGGCTGCCGTTATGGCGGCGGCTTGCGGCGTGTGCGGAGTTTCTGCGGCGGTGGCGGCTGCCCCCGGCGTACGCGCCCGTCCTGTGGATCTGGCCCTTGCCATTGCCACTATTCTTGGCTTCGGCATTGTGACCATGTTTATCAGCCCCTTTATCGGAAAAGCCCTCAACCTGTCAGACCTGCAATACGGCGCATGGGTGGGTACGGGCATTCTGAACTCGGGCCAGGTGCTTGCCACCTGCCTGGCGTTCAACCCGGTTATCGCTCCGGGAACGGCCGTGGCCTATGGTGAAGTGTGGAACGTGGTGCGCGTCATCAGTATCCCCTTTGTGGTTTTCGCCATCACCGTCTGGTACTGGAAGGGCGAGGGAGAAGCCGAGCACATCAGCCTGAAAGAAATTCTTGTTTCCAAGTTCCCCATCTTTGTTTTGGGCTTCTTCGGCATGACGGCCCTGTCTTCTTTGGGCATGCTCGGGGCTGAAGGTTCTGAAACTCTGCATCTTCTGCGCGACTGCATGCAATGGATATTCGGCATCGGCCTTGTGGGACAGGGGGCATACATCGACTTCCGCGAGATCAAGGCCGCCGGCGGCAAACCGCTGCGTCTCGGTCTGACCGCAGGTACCGTGAAGTATGTGCTGGCCCTTATCGTCATCATGCTGTTCATGCCCAAAGTAGGCGCGTTCTAAGCCAAAGGAAGATGCCATGAGTAATGACAAGCAAAAAATGACAGTCTTCAGGAATGACCGGCACGAGGATATTGCTTCGATTATTTTTGCCGGGCTGGTAGTAATCTGCGTGCTTGGCTACATGGCCTTTATCGTGCCTACGGTAAAGGTAAAAGCCAGCCAGGACGGCAAACTTATTTCTGTCGCAGTGGAAAAAGGGGCAGAAGTCAAAAAGGGTGATGTGATCTATTCTCTGGAAATTGTTGAAAAGAAATGGAAAGACAACGTGATGGAAGAAAAGGTTGTCACCAGAGACGTGAGCGTCAAAGCTAACGGCAAGGTTCTTGATGTTCTCGGCAAGCCCGGTGAAAAGGTAAAAAAAGGCAAGGATACCATTATTGTGCTTGACCATGAAAAGGGAACACTGCCTTGACCTCCGCCTCTGCTCCACAAAAAATACTGCTGCTGCTTGACGAGGAAAGCCCCGCCGCAGCCGAAGCTGTTCGCATTGCGCATGAAAGCGGCGCGGCCCTTACCGCACTCTTTGTGCTGGACTCCACCTGGAACGACTATGTGGGCCATGACTGGCTTTCAGGCAGCGGGTCGCGAGCGGACTTCATTGACTACATGCAGCAAGAGGAAGAAAAAAGCGAGGCCGGGGCCTTTGCCCGGCTGCGGGAACTTGCCGGCAAGGATATGGAAGTCCGCTGCCTGACAGCGTCCGGCAACGTGATTGATCAGGCCCGGCAGGAAATGGTCCAAGGGTATGACCTGTTCGTTGCTGCCAATCCCCTGCGGCGTGGCCTTGAACGCATTCGCGG
The DNA here is from genome assembly GCF_036763055.1 of Desulfovibrio sp. 1214_IL3152. NCBI lineage: Bacteria > Pseudomonadati > Thermodesulfobacteriota > Desulfovibrionia > Desulfovibrionales > Desulfovibrionaceae > Desulfovibrio > Desulfovibrio sp. 1214_IL3152. Next base: position 2,880 of record NZ_JBAIYW010000352.1, read on the forward strand.
CAATGTGGGGGCGCTGTGTGAAAATGCCCCGTGCCGCATTCTGCTTGTACCCGCAGAATAAGATGACCGCCTGCAAACCGGCCCGGAGGTGATGCCTCAAGGGCTGCGAAACAAACCGGGAACCGTGCTTGATGCGGTTCCCGGTTGACGTTTGTGGCTGTGTCCCTTGGCGGTGTCGGGCGGCTCCCGCAGTGCTGCGAACAGGGGAAAGCATGCCGCGGAGCTTCAAATTTTCGTTCCGCATTGACAGTCGGCTGAAAAGGTTGTTCTCTGGCTATATACTAGACAAGATCAACTATTGGAGCCGCCATGAGCAAAATGGATATGTTTGCCGACTGCCCTTGCTCCGGCAGTACGCTGCAACGTTTTGTGCAGCCTCTGGTCATGTCGTTGCTGGCGCGGGGGCCGTTGCACGGTTATGTGCTCATGCAGCGTCTGGGGGCCATGCCGCTCTGGGGGGCCTCGCCACCGGATCAGGCTGGCATATACCGGCTGCTCAGGCTTATGGAAAGCAAGCAGTTGCTCGCTTCTCACGAAGAAGACGGCGTCACCAGGGGGCGGCGCGTCTTCACATTGACGGAGCATGGGCGGGCGTGCCTTGCCCGCTGGGAGGGAACGCTGCACGAACATCTGCGCACCGTGGGCGATGTACTGGGGCAGGTGCGCGAGGCCAATGCCGTGGATCGGCAGTTCATGGCTGTGGTGGAGCGTGTGGCTGCCGGGGCCATGCGTGGCGTTTTGGCGTCCAGAGAAGACATAATCCGCCTGCTGGACGTCAGCCCGTCTTCGGCCGAAGCGGCATTTTTGGGACGCAGGGCGCGTGAAATGGCCCATGCCGTGGCCGGCAACAAGGGGCGCGTCTGGAGTGCCATCGGCGTGGACTGCCGCCCCTGCCCAATGAACTGCGGGTTCTGCGCTTTTGGGGAAAAGTGGGGCCTTGTATCCCACCCGTATGAATGGCCCTGCGGGCAGATCATAGATGCGGCGCGAAAGTCTGTGGAGCAGGGCGCATCCTGGGTGACCCTGCGCACCACGGAATTTTACAGCCTGCCCAAGCTGCTTGGCCTTGTGCGCGCGCTGCGCGCCGAGGTTTCCGGCAGTTATGCTGTGGTGGTCAATACCGGAGAATTCGGGCCGGAGCAGGCCAGCGCCATGCGTGCGGCAGGCGTTGGCGTAGTCTACCATTCATTGCGACTGGGCGAGGGCAGTACCACCTGCTTCAAGGTTGAAGAGCGCCTTGCCACGCTGGCTGCGGTGCGTGATTCAGATTTGGCGCTGGCGCATCTGGTGGAGCCTGTGGGCCCGGAACACAGCAACGAAGAGCTTGCCCATGTGCTGCTGACGGCCCTGAGCCATAGGGCAGCCCTGTGCGGCGTTATG
>NZ_JBAIYW010000127.1:0-4195 GCF_036763055.1 Desulfovibrio sp. 1214_IL3152
TGCCGCACATCATGCCCGTGCGCGTCCTGCATGGCCGCAAGGATGAAGTGAAGGCCGCCCTGGCGGCAAAGGGGCTGCCGACGGGCGTACACTATAAGCCCAACCATCTGCTGAGCTGCTTCAGCACCGGGCAAAGCCTGCCTGTCACCGAACAGCTCTATGCCGAACTGGTGACCCTGCCCATGCATCCCGGCCTGACCATCGAGGATGTGGACGCCGTGTGCGCGGGCCTGGCCGAGGCCCTTGCGTGATGAGCGGCCTGAAGCCCGCACGGTTTTGAAGGAGGCTCTCTTGTCGTCCCGTTCTGTTCCTTTGCTTGCACTGGTAATTCCTTGCTATGACGAGGAAGAAATCCCGCAGGACACCCTGGCGGCCCTGTCGGCGCTGCCTGTGGAAAATGTGCTGTGAGCAAAGGCCTGCGCGCGCCCGTTGCGGCGGACCTGGTGGCCTTTGTACGGGCCTTGCTGGCCCGTCGTTGGGTGCGTTTCGGCATGGTGGGCGGGGCCGCTACCTTGACGTATGCCCTTTTGGGTTTGTTTTTTGTCAGGATTCCCGGGGTTCCCGTTCTGGCAGGCAACGCTCTGGCCTATGCCCTGAGCTTTGTGGTGTCGTATTTTGGGCAGTGCCTCTGGACGTTCCGGGCGGGCGGCGCCAACAGCCACCTTTCGCACCGGGCCATGCTGCCGCGCTTTGCCGCAACCCAAGCCCTCGGCCTTGGGCTGAATTCCGCCATCATCTGGGTGCTCATGCGTTTTGGCCTGGACTACGAAATCGCCATGCCCGCCGCTGTGCTGCTTGTGCCGGTCATGGTCTATTTTTTGTGTAAATACTGGGTATTCCGGCAGCATTCTCCTATGACTCCGCCAGTGTCGCCGCACAGGCCGGCGCCGCCAGCCCAGACCCCAACCAGTGAGGAAAAACCATGAGCGCTCCCGTTGTTTCCGTCATCATGAACTGCCTGAACAGCTCGCGTGACCTGCGGGAGGCCATGAACAGCGTCATGGCCCAGACGTTTACGGACTTCGAGATCGTGTTCTGGGACAACGGTTCCACTGACGAAAGCCCGGCCATCGCCCAAAGTTATGGTGAAAAGGTGCGCTATTTCAGGGGAGAGACCACGGTTCCCCTGGGCGCTGCGCGCAACCTGGCCCTGGCGCAGGCCAGAGGCCGTTATATAGCTTTTCTGGATTGCGACGACCTCTGGCGGCCGCGCAAGCTGGAGCTTCAGACGGCCCTGCTTGAAGCTGACGGGCGGGTGGGGCTGGTCAGCACGGATACGGAGATTTTTGACGGCAGGCGCGTGCTCAAGCGTGTTTTTGGCGAAGCGCGGCCGGAGCGGGGCATGGTTTTCGCAGCCCTGATGGAGCGCCAGTGGATATCAATGTCTTCCGCCATTGTGCGGGCGGAGGCCCTGGCCGGACTTTCCGCGGAGGGAACGGCCACGGGGCGGGGCGTTAACGGCGGCTGGTTTGACGAGAGCCTCAATGTCTGCGAGGAGGCGGATGTTTTTTACCGCATTGCCCACGACTGGAAGCTGGACCACGTGGACGAGGCGCTCACCGTCTGGCGTGTGCACGGAACCAACACGACGTTTCGCAAGTTCGGCCAGTTCGCGGACGAAACCCTGCGCATTCTGGAAAAGCACCGCAGGCTTTATCCGGATTATGATCAGGAATACGCAAATCTTGTGCTGCTGCTTACGCGGCGGGCCGCTTTTCAGAAGGGCGTGGCCTTGTGGCGTGAAGGTAAAAATGCCGCCGCCCGTCAGGCCGTGGCCCCCTGGAAAAACAGCGGCAGGAAATATAAAATATTCTGGTTCGCAAGTTATTTGCCCGGATCATTTTTTGACCTTGCCGCGCGTTTATACTTTGCCCTGCCTGCCGCGCTTCGCCGTTAGAAGGAATGTTTTTTTAATTATCCATCTTCCAACTTTCAAAAAAGCATTGTTTTTTACTCAGGAAACAGGTATCCGTCCAAGAGCTATTCTTGGGGACAGCCGGGTCCGCAGCGCGTGTGGGGTGCACAATCGCTGGTAGGGGTCCGTGTCTCCTACAACCCATAGCTTAAGGGAGCAGTTGTTATGGCATGGACGCAAGTTTACGACCCGATAGCTCTTGCTGCGTTGGCAGCGCGCCATTGGCGGCTATTGCGAGAAAAGCCGAGCGGGCGGCTTTGACCTTGCACTGGTTGAGCGAAGAAAGAACAGTGTGCAGGGCAGGTTTTTTCAGGTTTATGAAAAACTCGAGCTAACAAAGGAGTGGGCATGTCTGTTGGAATGTTGGCCTTGCTGGCGGTTATTCCGATTCTTGTGGCACTGGTTCTGATGGTGGGGCTGCGTTGGCCCGCCACGCGCGCCATGCCGCTTGCGTGGTTTGTCTGTGCCGTCAGTGGTGTCATTGGCTGGAAGCTGGACCTGTTGTACCTTGCGGCGCTGTCGCTGCAGGGTGTTGTTGTTGCCATTGGTGTTCTGATCATTGTTTTTGGCGCCATCCTCATCCTGTATACGCTGGAAGAGAGCGGCGGCATGGAAACCATTCAGCACGGCATGCAGGGCGTCAGTCGTGACCGCCGCATCCAGGCCATCATCATCGGCTTCATGTTTGCGGCCTTTATTGAAGGCGCGGCCGGTTTCGGCACACCTGCGGCCCTTGCGGCCCCGCTTTTGCTGGCCCTTGGCTTTCCGGCCATGGCCGCAGCGGTCATCTGTCTTGTGTTCAACTCTGTGCCGGTAACCTTCGGCGCTGTGGGAACCCCGGTCATCGTGGGTTTCGGATTTTTGAAAGGCAGCGTGGCCGAGGCCGTGGCCGCCAATCCCAATCTTCCGTTCAGCAGCTATGATGCCTTTTGCAAGGCCGTGGGCGAATGGGCGACCATTATGCACGCCCCTATGGCGATCATCATCACCATCTTTATGCTCGGCTTTCTGACCCGCTTTTTCGGTCCTGAAAAGTCCTGGGCCGCGGGCTTTCGCGCCTGGAAGTATTGTGTGTTCGCCGCTGTGTGCTTTCTTGTGCCGTATCTTTCGTGCGCCTGGCTGCTCGGGCCGGAGTTCCCCGCCATGCTGGGCGGCCTTTTGGGCCTCGGCGTAGTGGTGTGGGCAACCAAAAAAGGCTTCTGCGTACCCAAGGACGTGTGGGAATTCGCGCCTTCCAGCCAGTGGGACAAAGCCTGGACCGGCACTGTGCCTACCAGCACCAAGACGGAATTTCACGCCAGCATGAGCCAGTTCCGCGCTTGGCTGCCGTACGTAATCATCTGTCTGCTGCTGGTGATCTCCCGCATTCCCTCTTTGGGGCTCAAGGGTTGGCTGTCCAGCCAGAAGATCAGCTTCAATGACATTCTGGGCTTTACCGGCGTCAATGCCAGCATCGACTATCTGTACCTGCCCGGAACCTTCTTTATCGTGGTTTCCCTGCTGACCATCATGCTGCACAAGATGTCCGGCCAGGCTGTTTCCCGCGCCTGGAAGGAAAGCTTCCGCAAAATGAAGTCGCCGACCATTGCCCTGGTTTTCGCCGTGGCTATGGTGTCCATCTTCCGCGGTTCCGCGACCAACCCGGCCGAAGTTCCCTCCATGCCTCTTGCCCTGGCCGAGGCCGTGGGGGCCTTTGCCGGTTCGGTGTGGCCCATGCTGGCGGCCTTTGTGGGCGGCCTGGGGGCCTTTATCACCGGTTCCAACACGGTTTCTGACCTTATGTTCGCCGAGTTCCAGTGGAACATGGCCGGAACCCTCGAGCTGCCGCGCCAGATCATCGTGGCCGCGCAGGCCGTTGGCGGCGCCATGGGCAACATGATCTGCGTGCACAATATTGTTGCCGCCTGCGCCGTGGTGGGACTTTCCGGCCGTGAGGGCGAAGTGCTTCGCCGCACGTTCTGGCCCTTCCTGCTGTACGGTCTTGTGGTGGGCGTCATCTGCTGGGTGCTGGTGGTCGTCAACCCCACGGTGTTCTAGGGGCTTTTATCTTGAAATGTCCGGCGGAATCTGCTTGCAAATTCTGGCCGCAAAATGAGAGAGGCGGGCTTTGCCCGCCTCTCTCATTTTAGAGCAATTTCACTTTGAAATTGCTCTGGCGGCTGCGTGAGCAGTCGCCCGCCGCAAAGATGCAAGCGCAGCTTCAGCCGTTACGACAAAGGAAGTTACGGATAAAGACAGCAGAGCTATTTACTTGCGCGGTTAAGCATCGAAGCGAGCGTG
>NZ_JBAIYW010000465.1:0-4179 GCF_036763055.1 Desulfovibrio sp. 1214_IL3152
GGGCATGTCCTGTCACGCGCGGCGGTTCAGCCGTGTGCGGCGGTGCGCAGGAAAAGCGGCGGCGGTACGGCTCAAGCATGACAAGCCATTGGCAAGGCTAATCTCCTTCAGAGGATAATTCGCAATGATAAGCAGCTATCGCATGGGTCTTTTGCAGGTGCTGGACCTGATCTGCATCCTGCTGGCCCTAGCTATTTCAGGCATGACGACCATTGCCCCGGATCTGAGCGTTTTTGACGATTACACCGGGGCATCGCTGTTCACCATTTTTTTCTACATGCTGTTTTTCTACATCCTTGATGCCTACAATGTGGGCAACGAGGACTTCAAGGAGACAACGGGCCGCGTGATCGTGGCCTGCCTGCTGGCGATCATATCCTCGGCCACTGCCTCCTATGCCTTTCAGCACTGGCGCTTTGACCGCAAGACCATCACCCTGCTTTTCGCGCTTTCTTTCTGCCTCAGCCTGCTCTGGCGCTGGCTGTACCACCTCAATGCCGACAGGCTCACCCACCCCCTGCGCATTCTGCTGGTGGGCGTGGACCGCGCGGGCAAGGTGCGGCAGTTGCTGGCCGAAGGTCTGCCCCAGGCGGAAATCATCGGTTATGTGGGCGAACGCGATCAGGGACCGGATGCCGGTCCTTGCCTTGGCCCGCCCTTTCTGGCCCTGGACATAGCCCAGGAAAAAAATGCCACCATGATACTGCTGCTGCCCGATGCGCCCATTGATGACGACATCGCCCACGAGCTTTTGCAAGCCAAACTGCGCGGGCGCATGGTGGTGGACATTCGCAGTTTTTACGAACATGTGGTGCAGCGTCTGCCGCTCTCGCAGATGACCGATGAGTGGCTGCTGCAAACCGAAGGCTTTTCGCTGAACACGCGCGGCTCGCTGCGGCGCCTCAAACGGGCGCTGGATGTGCTGATTTCGCTGCTGCTGCTCATACCGGCCACGCCCATCATGCTGCTCACGGCCCTTATCGTACGGCTGGAGTCTCCCGGCCCGATCATTTACAAACAGGACCGCGTGGGCCTTTTTGAAAAGGAATTCACGGTTTACAAATTCCGCTCCATGCGGGCAGATGCGGAAAAGGACGGCGCCGTATGGGCCAGCGCCCAGGACAGCCGTGTCACCTTTTTCGGCCGCTTTATCCGCAAGGTGCGCATCGACGAACTGCCGCAGATATGGAACATCCTTAAAGGCGACATGAGCTTCATCGGCCCGCGCCCCGAGCGCATGGCCTTTGTACAGAAGCTCAAGGAAACCATACCCTACTACAGCCTGCGGCATACGGTGAAGCCCGGCCTCACCGGCTGGGCGCAGGTGTGCTATCCCTACGGCGCTTCCGAAGAAGACGCCCGGCGCAAGCTGGAATATGATCTCTATTACATAAAGAATATGTCCATCCTGCTGGATATAAACATCATCTTCAAAACTATCGGCGTGGTGCTCTTTCCCAAGGGCGCGCGCTAGAGCAGTTAACGAATGAAATGAGTTAACTGCTCTGCAAGGATTTTCTTGAAAATCCTTGCCACGAAATGCGAGAAGGCAGGCTTTTGCCTGCCGTAAGCGAGCATTTCAAGTGTTAAATACTCCAGCCGGACAAAGGGCCGCTGCCCGGCTTCGGCCATGCAGCCTGAGCAGGCAATGCAAAGCCCCGTCACGCGGATCAGCAACTATCCGCGCGACGGGGCTTTTTAGAGCAATTTTACTTTCAAATTACTCTACAATTCCAAGAAGATATATTCTTTAAATTAACGCGCCATTACCGGCACATACAATTCAAAAGGCGCCCCGGGATTCCAGTCCGGGGGGTACAGCTCAAAGCACGGGGCCTGCTCATTATAGGCATACGCCTCCTGGCTGGCGAACCACTTTTCAAAAATGAACATGTAGGCCTCCCCGATGTTTTCCAGGTTCGGCACGCGGCAGGCCGCGTACGTGCCTGCCGGGATGACATGGTGTCCCATGTCGGCAGGAAGCTCGCGCCCGTCCGCCTCCATAGCCGCCCAATACTCGATCTCCTCGGCATTGAGCATGCAGGAAACACCGTAAAAGGGCTTGCCCGCAATATCCGCCACACGTGGTCCAAACTGCTGCCAGATGGCAGGACAATCCTCGTGGGCACGGGCTATCGAGGTGCGAACCTTCATGCCCATCAGGCGCGTCGCAGGAAAATCCGCAACTGTTATCTTAAATTCGCTCATAAAATGCTCCTTATTTGAGAATGCTTCATTTGATGCACAAAAAAAGGGACTTTTATAAAAAAGTCCCTTTCTTATGCACCATCATATTGAACGTATTACGGGGCTGCACGGGCAGACGCCCGCCACAGGGGCATCAACGTGACATGCCAGTGCGGGCAGGCGCAGAAGCAAACCCCGTAACGCATTGAGAACATGTGTTCTCAAAAGTAAAACGCTCCTGAATACGGCATGCGGCAAAAGCCTCTATTTTTTCTGCAGCTTGAGGCGCTGCACCACGGCTTCTGCGCCCAGCGAGGCGAATTCCGCCACATCCCGGCCTTCGCGGGCGCTCTGGGGCAAAAGCAGTTCCGGCAGGTTAGCCAGACTTTTGTCCGGCGACACACCGTACTCGGCCGGGAAGGCGTCGTTGAAATACATGTCCTGAAAACCGGCAAATTTCAGAGCATGGGCAGTGGCGTCAAGCACCGCATGCTCATGGTCGCCCACAAGGCCCAGAGCACGGGCATTGCGCAGGCCGGCCAGACATTCGCCCCCCTGGGTGCAGGCAATGTGGCCGTGACGGTTGGCCGTTATCATGGCGTCCATAATCTGCTGTTCGGTCACGCGCACCACCTGGAAGGCGCGTTCGCCGCCGCTTTCCATAAAGCGCTCGGCCAGCATGCGCACACGCGGGAATGACACGGGATTGCCTATCATGGCCGCCTGGGCCACACTGGGCTGCACAGTCACAGGCTGCCAGCTGCGTGAGCTTGCGGGCGCGTCGTAGTACCGCCACACCGGGTCGGCATGCTCGGACTGCACACCAAAAATGCGCGGCAGGCCCGTAATGATGCCGAGATCAAGCATCTTCAGGAAACCCGACATGATGGCGGTCACGTTGCCCGCATTGCCGATGGGCACAAAGAGGCACTGATCCGTCATGTCCCAGCCGTACCACTGGGCCACTTCGTACGCATAGGACTCCTGCCCCAGAATGCGCCAGCTGTTCTTGGAATTGAGCAGGGCCACGCGATAGTTTTCTGCCAGCAGTTCAACGACCTTCATGCAGTCGTCAAACACGCCGGGCAGTTCCAGCACTGTGGCGCCGCTGCCAAGGGGCTGCGAAAGCTGCTGGGGCGTCACCTTGCCGTGGGGCAGCAGCACCACGGATTTGAGCGGAGCACCCACATACGAGGCATACAGGGCCGCCGCCGCCGAAGTATCACCGGTGGAGGCGCAGACCGTCAGCACTTCGTCCCACTGGTTGCGGCGGCAGAGCCACTTGAGATAGCTGAAGGCACAGGCCATGCCCCTGTCCTTGAAGGAGGCGCTGGGGTTCTGCCCGTCGTTCTTGTAGGCAAAGGCCACGCCCGTCATGTCGCGCAGGGCGGCGGACGCTTCCACCACAGGGGTGATGCCCTCGCCCAGACAGACGATATCGTCTTCGTCCAGCAGGGGGGCCAACAGTTCGTAATAACGGAAAATGCCCTTGAGCGCCGTGGAACGGCTGGCGCAACGGTCGTCAAAAATCTTTCGCCATTCCTGGCCGCTACGCTCCTTGAGCTTTGCAAAATCCAGGTTTTCCAGCAGAAAAACACCGCCGCACTGCGGGCAGGCATACAGCAGGCTGTCGCCCGGATAACGCGCACCGCAATCAAGGCAGACATATTCCATGCGGCCGCGATAGGCCGGAAAATCCGCGTGGGCCATGTGACGAACTCCTTTTGGCATCGGGAACAGAAACCGTTTTTCCAGCGACGGACAGGCCGCCGACCGGAGCAGTCCACGGTCGGAATGCTCCGGAACATTTCACCTTTGGAAATCTGCCCCCCAAATGTATTCAAGGGCTGGCGGCAGGGCGCTTGCGCGCGGGCATGCAGCGACCTTTATTTTCACGCCCTGCGCCTGTGACAAAAGGCGTGTCGCAGCCTTATGCCGGGCAGCCGCCGGGCAGCCATCGGGCCGCCGCCAGAGCGTTAACAAACGCAAACG
>NZ_JBAIYW010000598.1:0-4176 GCF_036763055.1 Desulfovibrio sp. 1214_IL3152
GCTTCGCGCCACCATGCAGGGCCTCATCTCCCTGCGCAGCGCCGATGACGTGTCGGCGTTGCGCGGCAAGAAGCTGGAAGCTCCGAGGAAGTAGTCATGGCAGAAATCACGGTAAAACTCGTTCGTTCGCGCATCGGCGCTTCGCCGGCGCAGCGCAAGCTGCTGGACTCCCTTGGCCTCAAGCGCCGCGAGATGGTCAAGACGTTCAAGGACACCCCGGCCATCCGGGGCATCATCGCCAAAGTTCCGCATATGGTGGCCGTTGTCGAATAACGGCCGGAGGACATATACCATGCAACTGCACAATCTCTATCCTTTCCCGGAAGAGCGCAAAACCCGCCGCAGGGTGGGTCGTGGCTCTGGCTCCGGTCTGGGTTGCACGGCGGGCAAGGGCCACAAAGGCCAGAATGCCCGTGCCGGCGGCGGCGTGGCCCCCGGCTTTGAAGGCGGCCAGATGCCCCTGCAGCGCCGTTTGCCCAAGCACGGCTTCAAGAACGCCCCCTTCAAGGTAACCTACGACGTGATCAATCTTGACCGTCTGGTTGAAGCTTTTGAAGGCAAGGATTCCATTACGCTGGACGACATCTACGCCCGCGGCCTGGCCCGCATGGGTGCGCCCGTGAAAATCCTTTCGCGCGGCGAAGTCAAAAGCGCTCTCAAGGTCGAAGCTCACAAGTTCAGCCAGTCTGCTGCGGAAAAAATCCGTGGCGCAGGCGGCGAAGTGAGCGAGCTTGAAGCTGTTCCCGCGGCTTAACAGTTGACGCCAAACCGGCTGGTTTAACGACCAGCCGGTTTGTTCCGCTTCCGGCCTGCCGGGCGGAAAAGGTGAAGGCCCCTGCAAGGAATTTTGCATTTTGATTTCGGCGGCCTTCAGGGCATGGCCCTGTCAATGCCAGGCATTGGCCTCATCGACTTCGTGCGCGAAGGGGATGAGGCTGTGCATATACTGCGCCTCAGGCGCATAAACGCAAAGAGTCTTACATGGCAGTAGGAACGGCAAACACTGTGGCGGGTCAGCCTTCGCTGTTCAAGCGACTTGGCTGGACCTTCCTGATTTTGTGCTGCTACCGTATCGGTGTGCATGTGCCCATTCCGGGTGTGGACGCCTCCGCCCTCGCGTCTTTTTTCCAAAGCATGCAGGGAACGCTGTTCAGCCTTTTTGACATGTTCTCCGGCGGCGGTCTGTCCAACGTTTCCGTCTTTGCCCTGGGCGTCATGCCGTACATCTCGGCCAGCATCATCATGCAACTGCTCCAGGTCATCAGCCCGGACGTGAAGCGCATGGCAAAGGAAGAAGGGCAGGCCGGGCGTCGCAAGCTCACCCAGTACACCCGCTACCTTACCGTGCTTATCACTCTGGTGCAGGGTCTGGGCATAGCCGTGGGCCTTGAGACCATGACAAGCCCTGCGGGCGCGTCCGTGGTGCTTAATCCCGGCTGGCAGTTCCGCCTGGTGACCATGACCACGTTCACCGCCGGTTCGGTGCTGGTCATGTGGCTTGGCGAACAGATTACGGAACGGGGCATCGGCAACGGCATATCACTGATCATTTTCTGCGGCATTGTGGTGGGCATCCCCCGTGGGATCATCCAGTCCGTGGCGCTGATTCAGGCCGGGGACATGAGCATCTTCATGGCCTTGGTCATCGTGGTCTTTATGGCTGCGGTGCTCATAGCCATTGTTTTTGTGGAACGGTCGCAACGGCGTATACCTATAAGTTATGCCAAGCGGCAGGTGGGCCGCAAGATGTACGGCGGGCAGAACTCGCATCTGCCGCTGCGCCTCAATACAGCCGGCGTTATTCCGCCCATTTTCGCCTCTTCGTTGCTGCTTTTTCCGGCCACCATCGGTCAGTTTTCCAGCAATGAATATGTAAAGCACGCTGCGGAGCTGTTTTCGCCCCAGGGCGTGGCTTACAACGTGCTCTACGTGGGCCTTATGTTCTTCTTCTGCTATTTCTATACCGCCATTATTTTTGATCCCAAGGATATGGCTGAAAACCTCAAGAAGAACGGCGGCTTCATTCCCGGCATTCGTCCTGGCGAAAAGACGCAGGAATATATTGATACTGTACTGACACGGCTGACCCTCTCGGGGGCCACCTACATTTCCATCGTATGCCTTCTGCCCATGTTGCTTATCAGCAACTTTAACGTGCCGTTCTTCTTTGGCGGCACGAGCCTGCTGATTCTTGTGGGCGTGGCTATGGACTTTATGAATCAGGTGGAATCTCATATGATTTCCAGCCAGTATCAGGGCCTGATGGCCAAGGCGCGCAAAAGCGGCCGGCTGTAACCAACGGGTGATGGAGTATGAAGAAATATCACGGCGCGTACATCAAGAACGAGCGTGAAATAGGCTGCCTGCGCGAAGCAAACCGCATGGTCGCCAACGTTCTTGATGCCGTGGGTGACATGGTGGCTCCCGGCCTTCCCACCATGCGCCTTGAAGAGCTGGCGCGCGACATGTGCGCCGATTACAAGGTCAAACCGGCCTTTCTGGGCTACTGCGGCTATCCATATGCCCTGTGCTGCTCGGTCAACGAGCAGGTGGTGCATGGTTTTCCTTCCGGGCGGCTGCTTGAGGAAGGAGATATCGTCAGTGTGGATATGGGCGTGGTCTTTGAAGGCTTTGTGGGTGACGCGGCGCGCACCTTCCCAGTGGGCAAGGTGAGCGACGAGGCCCGAAAACTCATGCGGATTACCGAGGAAAGCCTCTACGTCGGCATCGAGCAGGCGCGGGCGGGCAACGATGTCTATAACATCGGGGCCGCCGTGCAGGATTATGTGGAAGCCGCAGGTTTCAACGTGGTGCGACGTTTTGTGGGACACGGCGTGGGCGCCAAGATGCACGAAAAGCCCGAGGTGCCCAACTTCCGGCCCGGCATGCGCGGGTTGACCCTGCAAAACGGCATGGTGATCGCCATCGAACCCATGGTCACCATGGGAACCTACGAGGTCGACATACTTGACGACCAGTGGACTGCGGTGACGCGCGACGGCCTTTGGGCCGCGCACTTCGAGCACAGTGTTGCCATTACGCCGTCCGGGCCGCAAATCCTCAGCATCTCGGACCGTGGACTCAACCGGCACACCATCGAAGGTTGACAGAACAGGTAAAGCCGGATAAAGATTTCCGTTCACGTCCTTTTGTTTGGAGGACGTCGGTCAGCCGTCTGTGCGGCCTGTGCCGGTTTGCCGGAGACTTTATCTGTCAAAGCTAAGGCTCTTATTGGAGAAATGGAATGAAAGTAAGACCTTCCGTCAAGAAAATATGCCCCAAGTGTAAGGTTATCCGGCGCAAGGGAGTGCTTCGAGTTATCTGCGAAAACCCCCGGCACAAGCAGCGCCAGGGCTAGGGCAGGAGACATATTGTGGCGAGAATAGCAGGTGTTGATTTGCCTCGCGGCAAACGGGTGGACATTGCGCTCACCTATATCTATGGCATTGGCCGTACCACGGCCATGAAAATTCTGGACACCACCGGCGTCAACTGGGAGCGTAGTATCGACGACCTCTCTGCTGACGAAGTGAACGAGATCCGTAAGGAACTCGAGCAGCACTACAAGGTGGAAGGCGATCTTCGCCGCGAAGTGTCCAGCAATATTAAGCGCCTTATGGACATTGGCTGCTACCGTGGCCTTCGTCACCGTCGCGGCCTGCCTGTGCATGGTCAGCGCACCCATACCAACGCGCGTACCCGCAAGGGTCCCCGTCGCGGAGCCGTGGGCAAAAAGAAGTAGGGCGTGCGGCTGCGCTTGTCGCAGTTTGTAAAGCGGACGCAGCATTCGTGCTGCCGTGAGGACGAACGGATTTCCGCCGCGCGCGGAGCATAAATCTGACAAGCTCCATCCAGAGGGATAGATATGGCCAGACCCAAAAAAGTGGTCAAGAAAAAGGAAAAGAAAAGCGTGCCGGTGGGCATTGCCCACATCCAGGCTTCGTTTAATAATACCATTATTACTTTTACGGATACGCGCGGAAACGCTGTTTCCTGGGCCTCTGCAGGCCAGAGCGGCTTTAAGGGCTCGCGCAAGTCTACGCCTTTCGCCGCTCAGGTGGCTGCCGAAACAGCCGCCCGCAAGGCGCAGGATAACGGCATGCGCACTGTCGGCATCTATGTGCAGGGTCCCGGTTCCGGCCGTGAAGCTGCCATGCGCGCCATTTCGGCCGCCGG
>NZ_JBAIYW010000541.1:0-4173 GCF_036763055.1 Desulfovibrio sp. 1214_IL3152
TGCAGGTGTGTGCAGCCGGGCAGGATGTCGTCGGCGTGCTCGGTGGCGCGCTGCACAAGAATGGCACACAGGGCTGCGGCGCGCTGCTGCCACGTTTCCAGCCTGTCGGCCACAAAAAGACGAAAGCTCAAGCCAACCTGATCGTTGCGGCTGCGGCCCGTGTGCAGCTTTTTGCCCACGTTGCCCATAATTTCTGTCAGCCGCGCCTCGATATTCATGTGCACGTCTTCCAGCTCCGGCTTCCAGGTAAAGTTACCGGAGCGGATTTCTTCGCGCACACGGTCAAGCCCTTCAACCAGCAGTTGCGCTTCCGAGGGCGTGATGACGCCCTGACGGCCCAACATGCGGGCATGCGCCTGCGAGGCGCGGATATCCTGGGCGTAAAGCGCTCTGTCGTAGGACTGCGAGTCTGTATACTGGGCCACGGCTTCCTTGGGGCCTTCGGCAAAACGCCCGCCCCAGCTCTGGTTGGTTTTCATGGCAGCATCCGTTTGAAAAAATCATATGTTAGAGAAAGGGGCGTCTTTGGCCCGGCGTTTTGCCGATGAGCACGAAAACCGGCCCTTATCCGCGCTGCACGGGCAGGGGATTGCCTGTGTATTTCCCGTGCGGTGTTGCCGTATTTCTGTCGGCAAAGCTGTTTTTCAGAACTCCGGCAACCCGGAGGCGTGGCCCCACGGGTTGCCGCAGCCGGATGCAATCCGGCGTTCCGTATTATTTTTTCAGCTTGTCGGCGACGGCAGCATGCAGGCGCAGGCGCAGACTGTTGAGGCATATGAAGCCCGCCGCGTCCTTGTGGTCGTAGTCGCCGCCTTCAAACGTCGCCAGGTCTTCAGAGAAAAGGGAGTTGGGAGACGTGCGGGACAGGGGCCATACGCCGCCCTTGTAAAGTTTGGCGCGCACCGTGCCGGTGACGCCTTCCTGCGACTTGTCCATAAAGGCTTGCATGGCTTCGCGCTCGGGGGAATACCAGAATCCATTATAAACGCATTGGGAATAGCGCACGGCCAGCATGTCGCGAATGCCCAGCAGTTCGCGATCCATGCAGATGCCTTCAAGATCGCGGTGCAGTTTGTAAAGCAGGGTTCCTGCGGGGTTTTCGTATACCCCACGGCACTTCATGCCCACAAAGCGATTTTCCACCATGTCGTCACGGCCGATGCCGTTGCGCCCGGCGATCTCTGCCAGGGTGGTTATGACCGCGGCGGGGGAGAGCGCCTTGCCGTTGACAGCCACAGGATTGCCGCGCTCAAAGTCCACAGTGACAATTTCAGGCGTATCCGGGGCCTGCTCCACGGGAACACAGCGCTCATGGCAGGATTCGTGCGGCGCATTGCCCGGATCTTCCAGTTCGCTGCCTTCAAAGCTGGTGTGCAGCATGTTGGCGTCCATGCTGTAGCGCTTGGCGGAACTGGAGATGGGAATGCCGTGCTTTTCGGCAAAAGCTGTAAGGGCTGTGCGGGACATGAGTTCCCACTCGCGCCAGGGAGCGATGACCTTGAGATCCGGGGCCAGGGCGCTGGCCGCGAATTCAAAGCGGACCTGATCATTGCCCTTGCCGGTAGCTCCGTGGGCGATGGCGTCGGCCCCTTCCTTGCGGGCGATGTCCACCAGGGCCTTGGCGATGAGGGGCCGGGCGATGGAAGTGCCGAGCAGATAGCGGCCTTCGTAGATGGCCGCGCCGCGCATCATGGGAAAGACAAAGTCTTTAGCCATTTTTTCGCGCAGATCGACTACATAGGCTTTGGAAGCGCCGGTTTTGAGTGCCTTTTCTTCCACGCCTGAGAGGTCTTCGGGCTGGCCCAGGTCGGCGGTGACGGCGATGACCTCGCATTTGTAAGTCTCAATAAGCCATTTCAGAATGACTGATGTATCAAGCCCGCCGGAGTAGGCGAGGACAACTTTTTTTATGTCTTGCATTATCAAGCCCCCTTATGGATTCAAGAGAAGAAGTATTGCGTAAATCGGGGCGGGGCGCAAGGCTTTAGTGCCGACAGGAAAGCTGCCGGACTGTCCGGAGAAATTGTTGACCTTGGCTCGAAGTGCATGTACTATTCCGCAGTTTGAGCAGGCGGTGACAACGCACCGCAGCTTTTCTTCACGATCCCCAAAGCCGCAGGAATATCCAATGCCCAAGCGTACGGATTTACACAAAATTCTTGTCATTGGCGCGGGACCCATCATCATAGGCCAGGGCTGCGAGTTTGACTACTCCGGTTCACAGGCCGTCAAGGCCCTCAAAGAAGAGGGTTACGAAGTGGTGCTGGTCAACTCCAATCCCGCCACCATCATGACCGACCCGCAACTGGCGGACGCCACGTATGTGGAGCCTATTGAACACGACACTCTGGCCGCCGTCATCCGGAAAGAACGCCCCGACGCACTTTTGCCTACTCTTGGCGGGCAGACGGCATTGAACGCCGCTCTTGGACTTGCCAAGAGCGGCGTTTTAGCGGAGTACGGCGTTGAGCTTATAGGCGCGCAGGCCGACGTTATCGAAAAGGCCGAAAGCCGTGAACTTTTCCGCGAAGCCATGGAAAAAATCGGCCTCAAGATGCCCGCCAGCGGCATTGCCCGCACCATGGACGAAGTGCGCCAGCTCGGCAATGTGCTGCCGTTTCCGCTTATTGTCCGCCCGGCGTTTACCCTGGGCGGCACAGGCGGCGGCGTGGCCTATAATCTTGCCGACCTGGAAGAGGTGGCGGGCAACGGCCTTGCCGCCAGCCCCACTTCAGAGGTGATGATCGAGCAGAGCGTGCTCGGCTGGAAAGAGATCGAAATGGAAGTGATGCGCGACGTCAACGACAACTGCGTTATCATCTGCTCCATTGAAAATCTCGATCCTATGGGGGTGCATACGGGCGACTCCATCACCGTGGCCCCGGTACAGACCCTTTCTGACTCGGAATACCAGCAGATCCGCGATGCCTCCATTGCCATCATGCGTGAAATCGGCGTGGAAACAGGCGGCAGCAACGTGCAGTTTGGCCTTAATCCCGCCAACGGCGAGATTGTGGTCATTGAGATGAACCCGCGCGTGTCGCGTTCGTCGGCGCTGGCCTCCAAGGCCACGGGTTTTCCCATTGCCAAGATCGCGGCCAAACTGGCCGTGGGCTACACGCTGGACGAACTGCGCAACGACATCACCCGCGAAACCGTGGCGAGTTTTGAACCTGCCATTGACTACTGCGTGGTGAAAATTCCGCGTTTTACCTTTGAAAAATTCCCCGGCGCCAAAGATGAGTTGACCACTGCCATGAAAAGCGTGGGCGAAGCCATGAGCATCGGCCGTACCTTCAAGGAGGCCATGCAGAAAGGGCTGCGCTCCATGGAAATCGGCGCTACGGGACTTGGTTTCAACTTCAATGCCGAGCTTCCTGATCGCGAAACCATCCTCGAATCATTGCAGCGGCCCAACTCGCGTCGCATTTTTGCACTGCGTCAGGCCCTGCTTGCGGGCATCACGGAAGAAGAGATTTTTGCCGTGTCCGCCATTGATCCCTGGTTTGTGCGCCAGTTGCAGGATATTGTGAACATGGAGCAGCGCATCCGCAACTTTGGCCTTGCCAATGACATGACCGCCGGAAATGAAGATCTGGCCGTCATTTTGCGCGAAGCCAAGGAATACGGCTTTTCCGACAGGCAGCTTGCGGAAATGTGGAAGCGCCCGGAAACGGACATTCGCCGCCTGCGCAAGGAAATGAACATCCTGCCCACCTATTATCTGGTGGATACCTGCGCCGGAGAGTTCGAAGCCTATACGCCCTATTTCTATTCAACGTATGAGCAGGGCAACGAAATCAAGCTGGAAGACCGCCGCAAGGTGCTGATTCTGGGCGGCGGCCCCAACCGTATCGGGCAGGGGATAGAGTTTGACTATTGCTGCTGCCACGCCTCCTTTGCCCTGCGCGATGCCGGGGTCATGGCAATAATGGTCAACTCTAACCCCGAAACCGTTTCCACGGACTATGACACTTCGGACAGGCTGTATTTTGAGCCGCTGACCTTTGAAGATGTCATGAACATTGTAGAAGCGGAAAAGCCCGACGGCGTTATCGTGCAGTTCGGCGGTCAGACGCCGCTGAACCTGGCCGTGCCGCTTATGCGGGCCGGGGTTCCCATTCTCGGCACCAGCCCCGACGCCATTGACCGTGCGGAAGACCGCGAGCGCTA
>NZ_JBAIYW010000147.1:0-4169 GCF_036763055.1 Desulfovibrio sp. 1214_IL3152
CGCTGCTGCGCAGGGCCAGCTTGAGACCGGGGCCGGCCTTGGCGCGCATGGCCTCCACGGCTTGAGTAATGGCGTCTTCGAGTTCGGGAGGCAGAGGAGCCGTGAGCACGGCCTTTTGCAGGGCGGCGGCCAGACTGAAAACCTGCTCAAGGCTCTGCATGTCCGTGGCCTGAATAAGCCGGTTCAATTCGCTCTGAAGGCCGTTATATTCCATAAACCGGTAGTAGGCGCTGACAGTCACGGCAAAACCGTCTGGCACGGAAAGTCCGGCATTGGCGGCCACTTCGCCCAGATTTGCCATTTTACCCCCCACAAGGGTAAGGTCGCTCAGGCTTATCTGGTCAAGATGCAGGATAAGGGGACCGTCCTGATGGGGCGGCTCTTCCAGCAAAGCCTCCATCTGGGCGCGGATACGGCCAAAAGGTTCCAGCAGGCCGGCGTAGGCATTGCCGGAAAGCGCGTTCAACTCGCGCACCATCTGAAAAACCGCAGTGACGGCCCTGGTGCTGACGGCATGCACATAGTCCATGCCGAAAGGTTTTGCGCCGTGCAGGCGGTCTTCCACCTCGCTCATGGCTTCAAGGGCGCGCTTGTTGGCAGAGAGCAGACGACGGAAGCGCGCGCAACGCTCACGCAGTCGCGCCTTCAGTTCTTCCTCACGGGCCAGTTCCTCCGGGTCTGGTTCCCCGGGCTGATCCCGCCCTATCCAGTGCCGCAAAAACTTGAGGAGCGCCATCTTACACAGCGGAGCGAACCGCTTCCTCCATTTTTATGATAAGTTCGCTGATGGCTACGGGCTTGAGCATGTAATCATATGCGCCAAGATCAAGCCCTTCCACTGCCACCCCCATGCAGGCATGCCCCGTAAGCAGTATGACGGGCAGGCCGGGGCATTTCTGCTTCATGTGGCGCAGGGTTTCAAGCCCGTCCATGCCGGGCATGCGCACGTCCATCACCACAATATTGAAAGGTTCGCCGCCGGAAACAAGGTTTTCTTCCACCATGCTCAGCGCTGTCTGCCCATCGGGCGCCGTGACCACTTCCATTCCGCGCCGGGCAAGGCGTTTTTGCATGAGTTCAAGAAATTCCAGTTCGTCGTCCACAAACAGCGCGCGCATGGGGCCTCCTCGGTTTCAGGCAAAGTCTCGGCCAGGCCAAGCCAGGGCCGATACCGATGACGTGTCTCGTGCAGCAAATGGCGCCGGAGCGCATATTCTGGCAAGCCGTGGCACTCCCCCGGCCAGCATCAACTTTTTCAGTCGCCAAAACGCCCTCAGGCCGTCAGGCCGTCTTCCGGCGGAAGCTGTGGCGGTTCGGCGGGCAGGGTCACACTGAAGGTGGTTCCCTCGCCCAATCGGCTCTGCACCTCAATGCGGCCGCCCAGTTTTTCAAGTATGGTATAACAGATAGCCAGTCCAAGGCCCGTCCCCTCGCCCACCTTCTTGGTAGTAAAAAAGGGATCAAAAATACGGGTTATGGTTTCCTGATCCATGCCGGGGCCGCTGTCGTTAAACAATATGCGAACACCCTTCTTCCAGGCAAGGGTGCGGATGGTGAGCGTGCCGTTTTTGCCGATGGCGTCAATGGCATTATCGATAATATTGATAAAAATCTGTTCAAGCTGCGCGGGGTCAGACAGAATGACCGGCACTTGCGGATCGTATTCCCTGACAATGTTGATATTGCGGCTGGTGGCTTCTGTTTTGAGCATTTCAGCCGCCTGATCCGTCAGGGAATTGATCAGTATTTCCGTGCGACCGGGGTTCATGCGGCGGCCAAAGCCGAGCATGCGCTGGGTAATGCCCTTGGCGCGCTTGACATGTTGGTCAATTTTCTCTGTACTTTCAAGTATCTCTTGATAATTTTTCATGGTTTCGGGCTTTTCGTCGTCCAGCAGGTCGCGTATCCAGCCCGCATTTTCCTGAATGAGCATCAGGGGATTGTTTACCTCATGGGCCACGCCCGCGGCCATTTTTCCAAGGGCCGCCATCTTGCTGGACTGAAGCATGCGGGCATCAATATGGGCCTGCTTCTGGTCAGACTCTTCAAGCGAAGCCACAAGCCGCCGGGTGCAAAGTTCGGCCCCCATGCAGATAAGCCCGCTGCCGAGAATCATGAAAAAAACAATCAATGCCTTGAGTTGCCGCAACGGCTGCAGGCTGTCACGTACGTCGTCCAGTACCACAAGCGCCCAAGGCATGGATTCCAGAGGCATCATGGCGGCCAGCATTTCCTGCCCTTTTGATGTGGTCAGGTGCTGCGTGGACACGCTCTTGCGGCTCAGGTCCGGCAGGGGTACGCCGAACCTGCTCATGCTTTTGCCGTGATAGCGCGAGTCTGTCTGCAGTTCGCCCCTGGCGTTGACCAGAAAGGCATCACTGTGCGGGCCGGAATACACACGGCGCAACAAGGCTCCCATAGCGTCCATATCAATGGTGGCCCGCACGATGTAACTGCGCCCTCCCTCATGCCGCAGCACCGCAATGATGAAATGGGGTTCATTTCTGTAGCCCATAAAAACATCGCTCACATACACGCCCTTGCGCAGCACTTCTCTGAACCAGGGAGTGTCTGAATAATTGTTGCCGCTAAGCTCATACGGGCCCACATAGGAAACGTGGCGGCCATCCATGCCGATAACGCCCACATCCACAAAGGAGCGACTGTTGCTCTGCATGACGCTGAAAATGTCGCTCAGTCGTGTTGGGTTGCTCAGGTCGGCATAGGGGTGGGTGAAAGCCAGATTTTTTATCTGGGCGACGCGCTCCACCATAAAGGTATCCAGCGCGCGGTGTTTGCTGCTGGCCACAGCCTCGATGCCCGCACTGATTTTTTCATCATAAATGGCGCTCAGCCTGTCCAGACAGAACAGCCCCAGAGCCACCAGGGGCGTAAGCGCCATAAGCAGCAGGGTTACGAGCAGGCGGCGGTATATGACCTTGTACCCGCGATGGGCTGCGGGAGCGACTGCTGACATGGCTACGCCTCCTCCACGCCGGTTGCGGTCTGCGGCAATTTTTCGCCCTTGAACAGCAGGCGGCAGTGTTCCAGCATTTCCTCGCGCCGGGCAGCCACCTGGGCCGCATCCTGCATGATCATGTCCAGCTGCCGGGTATGAATGGTCATATACCCCGCCACTGCCAGCAAAAGTTCGCCTTCTTCACGATCCATGCCCTTGAGGGTGGCGCTGACCGCATCATTGCGCACCATGGGGGCAAAGCCGAATTCCCATAAAATTTCAGCCGCAAAACGCACACGAAGGATGCGCCGCTCAATATTGGCCGCGCCGCCCCGCAGGTGAAAGGTAAGGTAGTTCTCGGGGGTGCGCTCGCCAAGGCGCGCCTCTACCGAGACAAAATGAAAACCGAAACGCGAATGCAGACTGCAATAGTCGCGCGATATCATAAAATAGTTTTTTTCAGAAAAATACGCGGTCTGCGCGGCCGGGTCCAGATTGGGGTTGGCCGTGGCCTCAAACAGCACAGAAAGAAAACCCTTGCCGTCCACAGGCGGCGGTCCCTGCCAGGGATAGGCGTTCATGCCGTGCCAGAGGGCGCGCATGGGAACCGACGCGATCTGCTCGATATCAATGACCGGGCCGGGAGGCGTGACGGCAAAACCGTCACTGAGGTTCACCACCCAGAATTGCTTGAGCACCTTGTCGCGCAACTGTTTTACCCGTTGCGGCGCGTATTTTTTCTCCGCGCCAAGGCTGAACATGGCGCTCACGGCCCGTTCATGGCAATAGCGGGCAATATCGTGGTATGTCTGGCAGTTGGAGGCCCTGAACTCGGGGCTGTCCACATCCATGGTCAAAGGCAGTATACGCGCCGACGCCTTTTGCAGAATGCGGTACACAGGACTGCCGGGCATATAGTCGCGCCCCGGCGGCACGTTGGGCAGCAGGGATTCCAGCCTGTCCACATAAACCTGACAGACGTCCGAGCAAAGTGTAATGCGCTGCCCGCTTTTTAAAATTTCCGTTGCGTTATCCAGTCCGAAAATGGCCGGCTTGCCAAACTCGCGCGCCAGTGACGCCAGCCGCGAACCGGGCAGGCCCTCTTCGGCTATAATGCCTGCGGCGCGGTCCATCAACGCGCCCCAACGATAATTGTCGTCAGGCACAACAAGAATGCCGCCAGCGGGAAAACGCCGGGCCTCTTCCCACC
>NZ_JBAIYW010000199.1:0-4162 GCF_036763055.1 Desulfovibrio sp. 1214_IL3152
CCGCCGAGCACCGAGGGGTCAAGAGCCTGCCGGGCAAGCTCGGCCTGCTGCGAGGGGGCAAGGTCGAGCGCCGGAAACAGAAGGGTGGTGTTGCCGCCAGGGCTCCATTTGGAAAACATGAATGGTGACATAGAGATATTCCTTGGTTCTAACCATAAGTATGCCTCAGGCCCGGTCTGCTGTCCAGCCGCAGGAAGCGCGGTGTTTTCAAGTGGATACAACTTGCAGGAGTCATTGAAAAAGGGAAGCCTTGTCTGGTTATTGAAGAGTATTTCCTATTTAAAACTTGCGGTTTTTCATGAAGGCGGTTATGTAAAAGACAGTTGCCGCCTCCAAAGGTTTTTCCTGCTAGTGAGTTGGCAACGTGGCGGGCACACCGCGAATTACTGTTATTGACGGTAACTCGACGAACTTATCAACGTTTGGGAGGCAGTATGAAATCGTTTCGTCTTCTTGTTCTGGCCGCTGCTCTTATTTTGAGCTATGCTGTGGCCGCCGCGGCCGCACCGGCCTGCACCAAGAAAATCAACAGCTTTGACTTCGTTGTAGACTACTCCGGCTCCATGATGATGAAAAATGCCCAGATGAAGCAGGACAAAATCATCGTGGCCAAAAATGTGCTGCAGCGCATCAATGCCGCTATTCCCGCTCTGGACTACAATGGTGGTCTGCACACCATTTCGCCCAACGGCGTTATCGTTGCCCAGGGTCCCTGGGACCGCAACACCATGGCCGCAGGCATCAAAAAGCTGCGCTCCGACTTCCAGATCTTCGGTCGCATGACCAGCATGGGTACCGGCCTGCAGGCGTATGAGCCTTTCCTTTCCAGCATGAAGCGCGACGCCGCCGTCATCCTCGTGACCGACGGTGACAACAACCGTGGCGCCGACCTGGTGGAAGTGGCCCGTCAGATGTATGCCAGCCAGCGCAACCTGGTTGTTCACATCATCTCCTTTGCCGACAGCAAAAACGGCGAAGAAACCATCAAGCAGGTTGCTGCCCTGAACCCCGCCACCATCGTGGTGCGTGGTGAAGAACTGGCTACCAGCGACGCCGCTCTTGAGCGCTTCGTGCTGTCCGTGTTCTGCCAGGACGAAGACGTGATCGTGCTGCGCGGCGTACACTTCGCTTTCAACTCCTACGCCCTTGACGGCAAGGCCATGGGCATCCTGAACGAAGCCGCTGGTCTGATCAAGGCCAACCCCAACAAGCGCGTGGTGCTCTCTGGCTGGACCGACTGGATCGGCTCTGACGCCTATAACATGAAGCTTTCGCAGGAACGCGCCAACAGCGTGAAGAACTACCTTGTGAAGCAGGGCATCCCCGCCAGCCGCATGACCGCCATTGGCCGCGGCAAGTCCTTCAAGTACAACAACGAAACTGCTGAAGGTCGCGCCATGAACAGGCGCACCGAAATCTCCTTCGAATAATCGAAGGGCGGTTTTCAGTGGAATAATATGCAAAAGCCGGGTGGTCTATGCCGCCCGGCTTTAATGTGTGAGGTGCTATGCGCAAGCAAATATTTTGGGCATTTTTGCTGATCTTCGGATTGACAACAGGTGGTTGCGCCTGGTTCGGCGGCGACTCTTCGTCCACTGAAGCGGTGGTAACGCCCGCCCAGCCCGAGCAGGCTGCCGAGCCTGCGCCCGCGCCGGAAAAAACCGCTCCCGCCAAGGCCGACAAAAAGGCCGCCAAAACTGCCGAAAAGAAACAGCCCGCTGCCAAAGGGGCCAAAACAGAAGCCCAGATTGCTGCCGAGCTGAATATGGTCGGTCGCAAGCTGGTTGCTCAGGCTGGCCGTACCGTTGTGCCGTCCAAGTCCAAAAAGGATGTGCGGCAGGACGGCAAGGATTTTGTCGCCAGCTATGTTGAAGTGGATGAAGGCAGTGTTGCCACAGAACTGCGCCCCGGAGCTTCCGGGCAGTATGTGGGCTTTGTCCGCTACAAGGAAAATGTTTTTGAATGCCGTGGCGCCAGCCGTCAGGCGGCTCTTTCTGCGGCTTGCCAGCAGGTCAAGGCCCGCAGGATTAACGAGCTTATCCGTTACGATGGCAAGAGCTGGCAGTATTAGTCTGCCGGTACTGTTCTGTGCTTGCAATTGCGACGCAATGTTTTTCTGGCGGGGCTTCGGCCCCGCTTTTTTTTATGTCTTTCACGGTGATATATTAAAGTAAAAATGCTGTAAAACGCCTGTGGAAGTGATCACCGACCGTTCGCCACAACGGCGCTAACAGGCTTTTGTGGTTGGTACGTTTTGTTGCGCGGGGGTATAATATAATGCGGACCTGCTCAGGCGCCGCATGGCTTTGCGCCCAGTGCGGTATGGGCTGTCTGCGTGGGAACGTGATGTTTTCGGGAGCCATCACAGGCTGCCCGGGAAGCGTGCGGGCATGCTGTGCCAATGCTGCGCAACGGAAGTACGGCTAATGGCTGCCCGCGCGCATGTCTGCTAGAGCAGATTAACTTTGAGAATATACATTCTCAAAGTTTAAGGCACGCTCACTTCGGCGTTTAACCGCGCAGATAAACTGCGCTTACGCCTCCGTAGCGAACGTCTGCTCACGCAGCCGTCCGAGCAATTTAAAAGTTAAATTGCTCTAGAGCAGATTAACTTTGAGAATATACATTCTCAAAGTTTAAGGCACGCTCACTTCGGCGTTTAACCGCGCAGATAAACTGCGCTTACGCCTCCGTAGCGAACGTCTGCTCACGCAGCCGCCAGAGCAATTTCAAAGTGAAATTGCTCTAACGGGGCGATGGTCTGTAACGGCAGATGGCCGGTTGCCTCCCGGCGGTGGGTTACAGTGCGCGGGGCTATGAATTGTCAGAAAGCGTCACTTCTGCGGGCAGCTGCCGCACAATCCAGTTCGCGCACTGCTGCGGATTTTTGGCAGCGGCGGGGCAGCGCAGGTCGGCATAGCGGGCGTACAGTTCTTCCCTCTCAAGAAAGATGTCGTGCAGGGTCTGGCCGGGGGCAATGGCAAGGCCGCGTTGCGGATTTCTGGCAATGCGTTCTTCTATCAGGGTAAAAGGCACGTCAAGATACACCAGCGGACCCAGTGAGGCCAGGTGATGCATCGTCTGTTCACGGTACACAACGCTTCCACCTGTGGCGATCACTGTGCGATGGGCCTTTATGGCGCAGACAATGCTTGATTCCACATCCAGGAATGCAGATTTGCCAAGGGCATCGGTAACATCTTGCAGGCGGGCGGCGTACACTGCTTCAATGAGATGGTCGCTGTCCATAAAAGCCCAGCCCAGCGCCTGGGCAAGCGCTTCTCCCACTGTGGATTTGCCTGCTCCGGCCATGCCGATAAGAATGACGCAGGGGGATGGCCTCGTGGGGCCAGACATGGCAGGCGGAGTTGCGGCGGGAGAGGGCGCAGACATTTCGGCTCCTGATGGGGAATTTTTTTGAAAATGTGCCTAAGGGGCGGCGGCCTGTCAAGGCGGGCAGACGCGGAACCGCCGTAATCAGTCACAAACAGGGTCAGCGGGGCAGCCGACCGGGCTGCCCGGTTGCTCCGGCTTCAGGCAGCGGCTGTGCCGTCGGGAAAGCTGCCCGTAAGGCGGCCATGTGGCGTGGGCATTACGCTCTGCGCGTCATGAAAGCGCGCGCGGGTTGCCAGGGCAGTGTTTTATTGCTGGTATTTTTCAATTTTTACGGTGCATTTTGAGTGCTGTCCAGTGGAGATTTTCCCGTTTGCCCTTGCAGAGCGCGTCCGCTGATGCAGTCGGGGAGGCCATTCGGGGGCATCTTGGCCTAAAGGTGATGTCAGGCCGGCCGATAAGCGTTACAGAGGTGGTATCATGTTTATGACGCTATGCAAAAAAACAGCGGCGTTTGGTGCTTCGCGGGCCGTGACTGTAGGAACGGCTTTTTTGTGCCTGTGCGCCGCCTTGATGTTTTCGGCCGGGTCAGGCAAGGCTGCTGAACCTGTTCGCATGTCTTCTTCCTTGCCGCAGACCCTGCCCGATGGCGGGGCCAATCTCAATGAGGCCTGGGTGCGGCACGGCGGCGCACGCCTGTATTGGAATACGCTGATGCAGCCCCGACAGTTGCGCATGGCCGGAGCAAGCTTTGTGGATCCCGCAGCCGTGCCGGAGCTGATGCCTTCGCCCCAGGGGGCGGTTGATGGCAAGACTGCTGGAAAAAGCC
>NZ_JBAIYW010000325.1:0-4144 GCF_036763055.1 Desulfovibrio sp. 1214_IL3152
ACAGCGGAATCCGTGGAGGCCCGCAAGCAGGCCGAACAGGCCCGGCGGGACGGCATGGTCATGGCTGCGGACCGCATCAGCGAGGCGGTGACGGTGCTGTCTTCCGTATCGCAGGAAATCTCCGTCCATCTGCTCCAGGCCGACAAAGACGCCCACCACCAGTCTGACCGCCTTGCTTCCGCGGCTGTCGCTATGGAGGAAATGAACGCCACCGTTCTGGAAGTCGCCAGAAACAGCTCCGATGCCGAGCACATCGCCGGCAACGCCAGAGAAGAGGCCCAGAACGGCGCGGCCCAGGTTACGGCCGTAGAGCGCCGCATCAGCAAGGTGCAGGAAGACACCAGCGAACTGAAAGCCGCCATGGGCCGACTGGGCACGCGCATGCAGGATATCGACAAGGTAATGACCGTTATTTCGGACATCGCTGACCAGACCAACCTGCTGGCGCTCAACGCAGCCATTGAGGCGGCCCGTGCCGGTGAAGCCGGACGTGGTTTTGCCGTGGTGGCCGATGAAGTGCGCAAGCTGGCGGAAAAAACCATGGGCGCCACCAAGGAGGTGGCGGCGGTGCTTTCCGGCATTCAGGAAGAAAGCAGAATAAATGCCAGCACCGTGGACGCCACCGTGGCCGACATGGCCGCCGCCACGGAGCTTGCCAAAACATCGGGAGTGGCCCTGCAAGCCATCGTTGACCTGTCGGACAGAACCAGGGACCAGATCAGTTCCATTGCCACAGCCTCGGCAGAGCAGTCCGCCACCAGCGAGGAAATCAACAGGAGCATTGAAGACGTGAACCGCATTGCCGTGCAGACGGCGGCCAGCATGGCGCAGTCCACCACAAGGATCCGCGCGCTGCTGGAACAGACCACGGCTTTGGAACGCCTTATTGAAACCCTGCGCGCCTGACGGCATCCCCCAAGGCTCTGCACAGCGTTTCTTCAGACAGAAAAACAGCCCGCCTAGGCGGGCTGTTTGCATGCAGACAGATTTTTTTCAACAGGCCCTACTCGGCCTGGGCCTTGAGGGCTTCGGCCTGGGCGGCCGTGCCAAGGGCTTCCACCAGCGATTCAAGCTCGCCTTCCATAATCCTGTCCAGAGAATACAGGGTCAGGTTTATGCGGTGGTCTGTGCAGCGGCCCTGCGGGAAATTGTAGGTGCGGATGCGCTCCGACCGGTCGCCGGAGCCGACCTGCGCCTTGCGGTCCGCCGAAAGTTCGGAATTCTGGCGTTCACGTTCGGCGGCAAGGATACGCGAGGCAAGCACCTTCATGGCACGGGCCTTGTTTTTATGCTGCGAGCGTTCGTCCTGACAGGTCACCACGGTATTGGTGGGCAGGTGGGTGATGCGCACCGCCGATTCCGTCTTGTTGACGTGCTGGCCGCCCGCACCGGAGGCCCGGTAAATATCAATGCGCAGGTCGTCGGGGCGGATTTCCACGTCCACTTCTTCGGCTTCGGGCATGACAGCCACGGTGGCGGCAGAAGTATGAATGCGGCCTTGCGCCTCAGTGGCCGGCACGCGCTGCACACGGTGGGTTCCCGCCTCAAACTTGAGGTGGCTGTATACACGGTCGCCAGCGATAAGGCAGATGACTTCCTTGTAGCCGCCGTTTTCGGAAGGGGACTCACTCATGATCTCCACCTTCCAGTTTTTAAGCTCGGCATAGCGCGTATACATGCGGAAAAGATCCGCCGCAAACAGGGCAGCCTCTTCGCCACCCGTACCGGCGCGGATTTCAAGAATGGTATTTTTTTCGTCCAGAGGGTCGCTGGGCAGCAGCATAACCTTCAGCTCATGCTCAAGACCCGGCAACTGGGCTTCGCCCCGGTGCACTTCTTCCTGCGCCATGGCGCGGATTTCGGGGTCTTCGTCATGCAGCAGCTGCCTGTTTTCGGCCAGTTCTTCGCTCAGCGCGCGATGACGGCGAAAAAGCTCCACCACATCGCTCAGATCGGCGTGGGCTTTGGTCAGCTTGCGGTACTGGTCCTGATCATTGAAAACATCAGGCTGGGCAAGGGCCTCTTCAAGCTCCAGATATTTCTTTTCCAGACCTTCCAATTTGGCGAACATAAAAGTCTCCGACTGGCAGTGGACAAAAACAATTCATGCGGCGACGAACCGCCCCAACCGCACAGGCAGGACGCTTTCGCGAGGGTGTCATATTTTCAATATATTCCGGCGCAGGGCCGGCCTTGTGGCCCGCGCGGACGGCGGCCATGCGCTGACTTTTCAGAGCAGTTTCACTTTGAAAACGCTCTGGCGACTGCGTGGGCAAGCTCAATGTATTTGCGCTGTTACGCGCCGAAGCAATCGTGCCTTGAACTTTGAAAATGTCCATTCGCAAAGCTGATCTGCTCTAAACCGAACCGCGCGGCAGCCGCTTTGCAGCGGCACTGGCTATTGCCTGTCGTAGGGTACGGCATGCACCCGCTCTCCGCCTTCAGGACCCAACGCCTCACGCAGGGCAACCACCGCCACCTCAAGCTGGCTTTCGTCAGGCTCATAGGTGGTCAGTTTTTGCAAGGCCAGGCCCGGCGCGCGTAACACATGGGCCAACGGCCCTTCGGGCAAACGCGCGGCATAGCGGATAAGCTCATACGCCAGGGCGCTGATGGGCGCCATGAGCAACAGCTTGAAAAATATGGTCAATGCATGCTTGGCAACGGCGCTTTGCGGCGTATGCAGGGCCAGCAGCACGGGTACGAGCACTGCGTGCAGCACAATGGATATGCAGATGACGAAAAGCAGAAATGTCGTGCCGCAACGTGGATGCAAACGGCTCATGCGGGCAGCGTGTGCCGCGTCAACCCGGCCTCCGGATTCGAAGGCGTGTATGGTTTTGTGTTCGGCCCCGTGATACTGAAAAACCCGACGGATATCAGGCACATACGAAATAGCCTTGATATAGCCCATAAAAATGCAGCACTTGAAAAAGCCGTCCCACAAATGGAAGCTCAAGCCTTCCACATCACCGCCCAGATGCAGCCACAGCATAAGCAGCGACATCAGATGCGGCACAACCACAAAAAGGCCGATAGCCATAAGCAGGGCTGCCGCAAGCGTCAGCACCAGATGCCAGCCTGAAATTTCCTCTTCCTGCCCCTGGGCCACGGCCTCCACAGAGCGATTAAGCGCCTTGATGCCATTAACCAGTGTTTCAAGCAGAATGGGAAAGCCCCGCAGAAAAGGCTTTTTGAGCCAGGGGCGGCGCAGCAGCGAAAACCACGGCAGACGACGGGCGAGAATGCTCCCGTCCGCCTGACGCACGGCAAGGCCATAGGCATCGCCGTTGCGCATCATCACGCCTTCCATGACGGCCTGTCCGCCAACCGTAGGGCAAGCCGACGTCAAAGCACAAAGCGCCATCGTGACCCACCGGGGCTTTGCCCCTGCGGCCTTGCGTGGCGCTCCCTGCCGTGCGTCGCTCATGTGCGGCATGGTCTGCCGCCCGCGATTACTTCTGCTCAAACTTGGCGTACTTTTTACGGAAGCGGTCAATGCGGCCAGCCGTGTCAAGGAAGCGCTGCTTGCCGGTGAAAAACGGATGGCAAGCGGAGCACACTTCCACGTTCACCTGCTCACCCTTGGTGGAGAGCACGTTTTCTTCATTACCGCAAGCGCAGGTGATGGTGGCGTTGAACACTTTGGGATGGATATCTTTTTTCATGACAGCTACCTCATGGAACGCGGCATAATCCGGCAGAATCACCGCCGGACGCCCGCGCGTTTTTCCTCTGGCGCGAAAACATATCGCACAAGGGCAAGCTATATAGCGCTTCTTTAAACCTTTGGCAAGGGGAAAGCACAAAGGAAAACCATGCCGCAGAAAACAGGGCCGCAGAAACCTGCCGGCAGCGTCCCGTTTTGCAGAAAATCATGCCCTGCGCGGGCAAACACTGCCGCCGCGCGCGCCCGGCCGTTTGTGAACACGGGCATGCCCGCACAAAGCCCCACGCCTGTTCAGGCATGGCATACTGCGGTCTCTTTCAAGCTGTATCGTCCAAAGCCATGCGCCCGCTAGAGCAGATTAACTTTGAGAATATACATTCTCAAAGTTTAAGGCACGCTCACTTCGGCGTTTAACCGCGCAGATAAACTGCGCTTACGCCTCCGTAGCGAACGTCTGCTCACGCAGCCGTCCGA
>NZ_JBAIYW010000391.1:0-4135 GCF_036763055.1 Desulfovibrio sp. 1214_IL3152
CGACAAGGGCGGCGAAAAGGCCGCGCTCATAAAGACCGTGCGCGGCGACGGCTACATCTGGGCGGCGGAAGTGCGCCGGGAAAGCGCATGAACACCGACCGCCACCTGCCCCAAAGCCTGTTTTCGCGGCTGAGCCTTTTATTGCTTGGGGCCTTTTTTATCCTGCATACCGTGACCATCCTTACCGTGGCCGACTTTTTTGAGCGCCATATGGTGCAGAATATGCTGGCTAATCACAGCGCCACCATTGCCTTGTGCGTGCGCATGTTTGAAGCGGAACCGGCGCAAGCCAGGCCCGCGCTTATACGCGGTCTGGCGCGGTTTTCAGATGTGCGGGTGGAAATGCTGGATGAAAAGCCCGACATGCCGCAGGGGACAGATACGCTTTCGCGCTTTTTTCTGGAGCACATCCGCGAGGCGCTGGACGATCTGGCCGCGCCCGGCCAGCAGCCGAGGGTCATGCAGGCGCAGGTGAGGGTTATTATTCTCGGCAAAGAGGCCGGGCAGTGGGCCTCGCTTTTTGAAAGATTTTTTTCCTTATGGGACGTGTCCGGCTCGTTTGAGGCCCGTCTGACCATAAAACTTGCCGACGGTTCATGGTTGGGCATCAGCTATGACGGTCCTGCCCACCGCGCCCATCTTGAAGACATGCCCTTTGTGGTGCTTGGCCTGGAATTTGTCGTTTTTGCGGCCTTGCTGCTGCTCATTGTTTACAGGCTGGTGCGTCCTTTGCGCACCCTGGCGCGGGCTGCGGAAAAATTCGGTTCCTCGCAGCGCCTGCCCCACATGGTCCCGGACGAAGGACCCAGCGAGGTGCGCCACGCGGCACAGGCGTTTAATGCCATGCAAAAGCGCATCAGCGGCATCATGGAGGAACGGGAGCGGGTTTTTGCCGCCCTGTCGCATGATCTGCGCACGCCGCTCACCCGCATGCGCCTCCGGCTTGAAAGCACGCCCCCCGGGACGTTCCGGCAGAAGATGCTGGAAGACGTGCAGAGCCTGCATTCCATCGTGGAAATGGGTACGGCCATGACCCAGTGCCACCGGCATACGGAAGACCGCGTCAGGGTGGATATGCAGGCGTTTCTTGAATCCATTGTGGAGGATCGCCGTGAAATGGGCCAGGACGTGACGCTGCGCGGCCCGGAGCTTGAGCTTCCGGCCCTTATCTATCCTGTGGCCCTGCGCCGCTGTCTGGATAACCTGTTGGACAATGCCCTGCGTTATGGGCGGGAGGCTGTGCTTTCCGCTTCTGTTCAGGCGCTGCCCGGCGGGAAAAACGTATTGCGCGTGGATATTGACGACAAGGGGCCGGGGATGCCCCCGGCCTTGCTGGAAAAGGTTTTTGAGCCGTTTTTTCGTGTGGAAGGCTCACGTAACCGGCACACGGGCGGACACGGCCTTGGGCTTTCCATAGCCCGCAGCATGGCAGGCCTGCATGAAGCCGCGCTGTTTCTTGATAATCTGCCCCAGGGCGGCCTCAGGGCGCGGCTGGAGTTGCCGCTGATGGATGAACGCCACGCCTGAGGCCACAAGGCCCGCCATACGCGGGAAGGTTTTGGAACGGGGCGGCAGACAGCAGCAGGACAGCGGCAGGGTTGGGCCGTGCTGTCACATTCTGCCATGTCCTGTCGTCGCCTGCTATTTACGGGCAGGTCCAGGCAGATTCACAGGCTCAAACGGGGGCCGCCCGGTTCCGGCCTGCCCCGGTGTGCGCCCTGCCGACATGCCCGGCAGGCGAAAAAACAGCCTGCCGGAATAAAACCAAAATCACGAGGCTGCATCTGTGGGCGCTGGGTCCTTACAGAGCGGTTCTGCCGAGTATGTAGGCGCAGCGCTGCGGGCGGCTGTGGATGAGGGTGCGCCGCAAAACCCGGAAGCCGTGTTTGCGCGCGAGGTGTTCCACATCTTCATGCGACAGGCGGAAAGTATATTCCGAGGGCCGCCGCAGGTGTTCGGGCTTGCGCCAGTCTTCGGTATGATACTGGTTGTTGGTCACGCCGTTGTATCTGTCGCTGATGACGTCAAAAACAAAGAAGCCGCCGGGCTTCAGGCAGGGCCTGTACGTTTCCATAAAGGCGTCCAGCGATGCGCCGGGCAGGTGGTACAGCCAGTTGACCGACAGTATGGCCCCCTGTTTTTCAGGCAGCCGGGCGGGTGACAGGGCATTGTCCTGCCAGGTTTCCAGACTGTGGCCCAGATATTTTTGCAAATGCCCGCTGAAATGGAGCACGCGAGGGTCAATGTCGCTGCCGGAAAGATTGGTAAAGCCCTTGAGGGCCAGCCACAGCAGGTTGGCCCCGCTGCCGCAGCCCGGCTCGAAAACAGGCGTGTTTTTCGGCAGGTAACGGGCTATCCAGCCGCAGGGAATGCACACGTGCCTGCGTGGGTTTCTGCGCGCCACGGCCTCCACATGCCACGGCGGCGAGTCGCACGCACTGCTGGTTTCCTGAAGAAAGTGCAGGGGTACAGGCAGGGAGTGGCCAAGGGGCCACCTGTCGCGCAGATAGTCCATGCCCTGCCGGAAAAGATCCTTTGCCGTAGGTGCGGGTACAGGAGTCTGTATTCGCGAAAAAGCGGTTTCATTATGCATGGTTTCATATATAGCAGCAGGCAGGCGGCAAACTGTGTGTCCAGTATGACAAATTGTAACAAAGTGTTGCAGGCGTTGTGGCGCGGCAAAGCCTGCGGGGCAGCCCCGGCGGGGCCAGACTGTACTTTTCATTTTTCTAAATTTTATATAGACTGATTGCGGCAGAGAGGCATTTGCGGCTTTAGAGCAATTTCACTTTGAAATTGCTCTGGCGGCTGCGTGAGCAGACGTTCGCTACGGAGGCGTAAGCGCAGTTTATCTGCGCGGTTAAACGCCGAAGTGAGCGTGCCTTAAACTTTGAGAATGTATATTCTCAAAGTTAATCCGCTCTAGTGCCGCAAGGCGTCTGCCTGCCGCACATTCTGTACCGTTGAGGGAGAAGGCATGAACAAAATATTTGGCATTCTGGCCCTGATCTGCGTTCTGGCAGTGGCGGGCGTAGCGGCGGCGGCCACGCCGCAGGCAGGCAAGCCTGTGCAGGACAAGCCCGAAAAAGGCGCGGACCGCGTGACCGTGGTCAGCGTATCCCTTGAAGGCACGGACAGCATCGGAGCGCGACTTGGCACGAGCCTTAAAGAGCGCTTTAACAAAAGCAGCCTGTTTACCCTGAATGATGATGAAGAAAAGGATCAGCCCAAGCTGTACGTCATGCTGGAAAGCAAGGCCGAGTTTCCTGATCGTCCGGGTGTCGGCTCGGTCTATTCGGTGTGCTGGGTTTTCAAGCAGGGCAAGGGATATCTTGGATACCTTCTGGCCCGTGAACTTGGCACCGTCAATTATGAAGAAGTGGACGGGCTGGTGGACAGGCTGGTGGAGCGCACGGACGGCATCGCCGCCAAGTACAGCAGCCTGTGGAAGTAGCGGCCATGCCGCAGAGCTGGTAGAGCATTTTCATCTTGAAATGTTTGCTTGACGGCGATGCAGCGCTGCTGTCTTCGTCCGTAACTTTCTTTGTCGTAACAGTCGAAGCAATTTTGCCCTGAAAGCATTCCGTGGCGCGGATGTGCTGACGTGCTGCCCCGTCAGGTAGAAAAGCGTTATGTCAAAAGGCTCTCCATCATCTGGGGAGCCTTTTTTATGCCTTTCATGAAAGGGTGTTGTATTTTATTGTGCTTTCCGGTTCTGTGCAGCAGAAACAGGCTGGGGCTGCCCGAGTCGGGCCGTAACAGGGGAAATGCCCGGCAAGCGGGGCGGTGCAACATCGCCAGAGCGGGCGTGACCGACACCGTTCGCGATATGGATTTTCTAAAAAATCGTACCGGCGTTCCGGATTCGCCAGGGTGAACAACCTATTGGAACATTACATCTAGAGCAATGTGCACGAAAAAATGGTGCGCCTCAAGGGTTCAGGCATGCCATAAGGCGGCAAGACGTGGGGTGTGCCAATCTGAATCATGATAATATATATTCAATCATCTGAAGTTGTTTAATAATAAAGAAACGAAAATATTTGGCCCGAAAGTGTAAGCAGGGCATGTTTTTTGTGGACGGCGGCCTGTTGTCGCAATCGCCTGCGGTTGCCAGGGGGCTGCTGTCCCGGTC
>NZ_JBAIYW010000344.1:0-4102 GCF_036763055.1 Desulfovibrio sp. 1214_IL3152
CGCAGCGACAATCTGGGCCACGGTGCTGCCCGTCCGGCTGTGGAGGTAATGGTCCGTATCCGCAAAGGGCAGGCCAAGGCGTCGGGCCAGTGCGCGCCCTACGGTGGTTTTGCCGCAGGCTCTGGGACCCACGAGAAAGATGAGCGGCATGGGTTTTCCTGAGGGCTGTGCGCCCTTTGGCGCAGTGAGAACAATCGGCCCGCCTGCGGGCGCGCCTTAACCGTTACGGCAAAGGGCGTTAGACGAAGGCAGCCAGAGCTTTGTACCTTTGAAAAAGTGTAAATGCCCTAGACAGTGTCGTCACGAGCGCCTTTCCCGGTATCTCTGCGTCGGACTTCGCCTTTTATTCCGGTCGAGTACCATAAGAGTACACTCCCTGCATAAAAGGCTCGTCCTCCTTGATATACCAAGGAAATTCATCTCGTGACGACACTGTCTAGTAAACCACGCTGTACGACATGACTTCGGGGCGGTGGAAGAAAAACTCTACCCGCCGGTTCATGGCGCGGCTCTGTTCGTCAATGCCCGGCTTGAGCGGACGGGTATCACCGTAACTGACGGCGCGCATGCGGGTGGCCTTGATGCCGTGCTGCGCCAGATAGTTGACCATGGCGGCGGCGCGCGCGCCGGAAAGCTCCCAGGCGGAGCTAAAGGGCGGGGCTGCCTCGGCTGAGTCCGCGTGGCCGCGCACCACCAGATAGAGGTTGTACTCTTCCATCAGTTTGAGCACGGACGAAAGCACCCTGTCGCCCTCAGGCAGCAGTTCAACAGTGCCGTGCTTGAACATGATGTCGGAGTTGACCCGCAACTGCACGCCCACGTCGTCGGCGCTGATGCCCGATGCGCTCTGGGGAACAGCATCGGCCATGAGAAGCTGCTTGATTTTTTGGGCAATGGCGTAGTGAGATTTTTCCACTTCGCTGATCTTGAGGTCGCGCGTGTCTATCTTGTCTGTATTCTGGATAAAGGGGTTGTTGGAGACGGGCGATGTGGAGCTGGAGTCAAAGTTGCGGTCTCCGCTGAAGTACGCGGCGAGGCCCGCCCGTGTTTCGGGGGGAACCATGCTGAGCACCCAGAGCAGAAGAAAGAAGGCCATCATGGCCGTAACAAAGTCGGCATAAGCGACTTTCCATGCGCCGCCCATAAAGCAGACTCCTCAGGTTTATGCCGTGCCCGGCGCGGGCTGCCGGATATGCCGCGCTGCGCGTCATGCCATGCGGCAAAAGCGGCGCGCCCGGTTGGGGACGGTCTTTAAAGGCTCCGGCGCGGGAAGCGCCGCGTCCCCTGCATAATGCAAATATACACTACATCGTTGACGGAAGAAAGGTACGCCGCCACGGCCAGCCACGCGAGTTCAATGCCGGGGAGTTTCCGCCGTCTGCGGGTGTCCCGCCCTATGCGCTTCGGTATGGCGGAGCGGTGGACAATAAAAACGTTGTGGCTCTGCCAATGCCGCCTGTTCTGCAGCGAAA
Source organism: Desulfovibrio sp. 1214_IL3152 (assembly GCF_036763055.1). NCBI lineage: Bacteria > Pseudomonadati > Thermodesulfobacteriota > Desulfovibrionia > Desulfovibrionales > Desulfovibrionaceae > Desulfovibrio > Desulfovibrio sp. 1214_IL3152. Next base: position 1,473 of record NZ_JBAIYW010000344.1, read on the forward strand.
GGGGCCGGGAATGCCTGTGTCACGGGCCGGCGTGTGCAGCTTGCGGCATAAAGACGCGGTACGCAGGCTGCCGAAAAAAGTACTGGCCGGTTTACGCCGATGTCTGTTTTGTCCCGAAGGCTGGCTTGCCTAGCCGCTCTTCAGCTTGTCTTCCATTTCCGCGAAGCTGGGGCGGAAAGGATAAGGAATGGCCCTGCGCCCGTATTCCACGGCAATAAGGGGGGTGGAGCCACGAATGGCGGCAGCCACGGCCTCTTTGACGGAATGATAGTAGAAATGCTCTTCGGCCACGTAGTTTTCAAGCTTTGACCCCATAGGGCCAAACAGGCCGTAGCAGCAGAGAATACCGAAGAACGTGCCCACAAGGGCCGCGCCGATGTAGTGGCCGAGCACTTCCGGCGGCTCGTTGATCTTGCCCATTGCAAGCACCACGCCCAGAACGCAGGCAACAATACCCATGCCCGGCAGCGATTCGGCCATGTGTGACACGGCATGCGCGGGCAGGATGCCTTCTTCGCGCATGGTGGCGATGTCCACATCCATGAGGCTGTCAATATCTGCGGGGTCGCCGGTAGTCAGGTAAACCCGCAGGGTGTCGCCGATGAAGTTGACGATTTTGGTGTCTTTGGAAATGTTGGGATATTTGCTGAAAATGGGGCTGGACTCCGGTTTTTCCACATCACTTTCAATGCTGATGACGCCTTCGCGGTGCATCTTGGAGAAGAGCGCGTAGAGCAGGGCCAGGGTTTCCAGATAGCGGCCCTTGCTTGAGCCGGGGTCGGCAAACAGGTGCTTCAGGCTTTTGAGAATAAGCCCGAAAGTGTACTTGGTTTGCGAACCGAAGAAAGCTCCCAGTCCGCAGCCAAGGATAATAATAAATTCCGCAGGTTGGAAAAGTATGCCCCATTCACCGTGGGCCAGGGTGTAGCCCGTGAACACCGAACCCGCGACGATGGCTAGACCAATTAATAAATACATAGTGCCGCCTGTAGGCTCAATTCATCCTGTGTCGTTTTTTCACCTGCCGTGCCGGGGAAAACCGTACCCCGGAAAACTGCCGCAGGCCGCGTCACAGGCTGGTAGCTCTGCTCAGCGGACATGCCGGACGGGCCACAAGCCCCGCAGCGGCGCAAGACGTTCTTGCGCGAATCCGGACCGTAAAACGGCCCTCTTGATTTCTTAACGCCCGCCTGACCAAAAGCTTTAGCCTGTCAGGCGGAAAAGGCAAGTTTTGCCCAAAAGCCGCCGCGCCACTTTCCGGCCTTGCGGGCAACGCCCAGCAGGCGCGCCGGTGCGGGAAGGCATTTCACCGCAAGGCATGCGCGGTGAAAACGCCCGTGGTTCCGGTTATTGCGGCGTACTCGCCCAAGGGTACTCCAGACGCGCGTTCACCGCAACACCAGACGGATTGCAAGATTGTCCTCTGGGCCAGCCTCAAACAACGGCGCGCCGACCGGTTTTTTGTCCGGGGGCGGACGGCCCATGCGGCCGGAAATGCAGCCAGCCCGCCATGAAATGCCGGGCGTTATCTCCCGAAAAGACCCCGGATAAGATCACCGGCGCCGCGCATGTCGTCCTGTCGCTGCGGATCCGAATCGTTCTTTTTGCTTTTGCCCTGCAAAATGGCGGGCAGTTTGCTGGCAGCGTCCAGGGCAAAGCGCGGGTCCGCATAATACGAGATATTGTCAAATGGCCCGCGAATGATAAGCGGTATGGTCATGCCCAGTGTTTCCACGTTGATGGCCGCGTCCAGATTCCGGCGCGGCAGGCTGATTACGGCCCGTCCACGCGCGCTGAGGCCCTGTGCGCCAGCGCTGATGGGGTTGGCGGTAATTTCGCCGCTCCGTGCCGTAAAGGGCGCACGTACAAAGTCAATGGTTTCGGGTACGCGCCCCTGAAGGCCGGGAATGTTCCTGGGCAGTGTCGGCATGGATTCCAGGTGCATCTGGCGAATTTCAAGCTGGCCTTTTCCGGAAAGACTGTTTTGCAGGGCTGTGGCGTTTTTTCCGGCAAAGGTCAGGTCTGCCTCAAGTCGTGCGACGCCGTTCAGGGGGCGTCCCTTGCCGAGACTTTCCAGCAGGTTGCCCATGTTGACTTCTGAGGCCGTGCCTTTGATGGCGTAGGCCGGATTGGCGGCGTCAGCCAGGCGGGCGGCTCCGGTGGCATGTATTTTTCCGCCGCTGCCGAGAACGCCGTTGAGGGCGGTGATGGTGTAGTTGCCCTGCAGGCCCTGCGCCGCCAGCTGAATGTCACGAACCTGAAGCTTTTCCATGCTCAGGCGCGCCAGGGTCAGGCGGATATTGATGTCCGGCATGGGAATTTTGCCCGCTTCACTGCTCCTTGCCGCTGCCGCTCCGCCTGCGGGCGCGGCACCCGTTTTGCCGTTTTTTCCGGCGGTATCGGGCAGGGGCAGGTAATTATCCAGATTGATGGCGCTGAGCTGAACATCCGCCGTTATGGACAGGGGTTTGCCGGGTTCAAGGCCCAGACGGAACTGTCCGCGCAGGGTTATGTCGTCCACGCGGGCGTGGATGTCAGAAAGGTTGAGGCTGTTGTTGCCGTACGCCATCCGGGCCTTGAGGTTCAGCCCGTCCGTGACGCCCTGCGCCACGGGTTTGAGCGGCAGCCCA
>NZ_JBAIYW010000287.1:0-4076 GCF_036763055.1 Desulfovibrio sp. 1214_IL3152
GCCCAGGGCGCGCGCTGTGGCAAGGTCAATGGTTTCACCGCTGCTGCGTTGCAACTGGCGCGCCGTGTTCATAGGCACAACGCGCATGCCGCTCTGCTTGAGCTGGTCAGTGATGATCTGCGGCACGTCCTGGGCGGCATTGGGCATTTCCGGCCCGGCATTTACCTGAAAGGGCAGCACCAGAACAAGCGGACCCTGTGACGCGCCGGCCTCGCGGGGCATAAGCTGGACGGCGCATACCAGAGCGGTGACGCAAAGAATGTTGGACAGGATATTACGCAAGATTTTTTTCATACAGAGTCCCCGCTTTCAGTTCCAGGATGCGGCCCATACCTGCGGCCAGTTCCCGATTATGCGTCACGACCACGAGAGTCATGCCCAACTCGCGGTTAAGTTCATTCATAAGCGCGCCCACCTGCTCTCCGGTATGTTCGTCCAGATTGCCGGTGGGCTCGTCAGCCAACAGCACTCGCGGGCGCATCAGCACTGAGCGGGCGATGGCTACCCTTTGTCTTTCGCCGCCGGAAAGTGTGGCAACCTTGCCGTCCATCCGGGCCGCAAGACCCACGCGTTCAAGCATTTCCCTGGCTTTGGGCATGACGGCGGACTGGCGTTCACCGCCGATTATGGCCGGCATTGCCACGTTTTCCACTGCCGAAAACTCCGGCAAAAGGTGGTGAAACTGAAAAACGAAGCCCAAGGTTTTATTGCGGAAGGCCGCTTTTTGGTCGGGCGTCATGTGGGTCATGTCCTGCCCGTCAAAATAGACAGCGCCCGTACTTGGAGTATCAAGAGCACCCATAAGATGCAAGAGGGTGCTTTTGCCGGAACCGGAAGCCCCTACAATGGCAAGAGCTTCCCCTTCTTCCACGACAAGATTGATATCTTTGAGGATCTCAAGGTTTTCGCTCGGTGCGGAGAAAACTTTATTCACGTTGGAAAATTTATAGAGTGCGGACATGGCTACTCGTAGCGCAGGGCTTCCGCCGGTTCCAGGCGGGCCGCCTGGCGGGCCGGATAAAGGGTTGCCAGAAAGCACAGCAACATGGCGCTGGCCCCCACGATGAGCACGTCGGTGAGGGTGATGCTGATGGGCAGGTGGTCGAGAGTATAGACGTTTTCAGGCAGTTTGATGAACTGGTAGCGCTTGAGCAGCCAGCCCACAGTAAGGCCGAGCACATAGCCCAGCAACGTGCCGATAACGCCGATGATGCTGCCCTGATACATGAAAATACGGCGTATCATGCCGCGCGTGGCCCCCATGGACATCATGATGGCGATGTCGCGCGTTTTTTCCATAACCAGCATGACAAGCGATGTGACAATGGAGAAAGAGCCGATAAGCACCACCATAGTCAGCAGGATGAACATGCCGATCTTTTCCAGCTTGAGGGCCGCAAAAAGGTTGGCGTTCATTTCCATCCACGAGCGCACATAAAAGGGAGAGCCAAGCTCTGTCGCCACACGGCTGGAGATCTGGTCGGCCTTGAAGAGGTCGTTGACGGTCAGTTCCACGCCGGAAAGATATTTTTCGGGCAGGCCGAGCACGTCGCGGGCCGCGGCAAGGTGCACGAAAGCGAGGGACGAGTCGTATTCAAACATGCCGGTCTTGAATATGCCCACTATCTCGAAAGGGCGGATGCGCGGCGCGTAGCCCGATGCGGTCTTCTGCCCGGAGGGCGACAGCAGGTTCACACGGCTGCCCACCGCAAGGCCGAGGCGTTTCGCCAGTTCTTCGCCGATGATAAGGCCGGGCGCACCTTCTTTTTGCAGGCCGGCGGCAGACCCGGAGCGCATCTGGCGCAGCATGGAGAGCACCTGCGGCCCGGACTCAGGGTCAATGCCCCGCAGAACAACGCCTTTGACGCCGTTGCCCGACGAAAGCATCACTTCGGTATACACAAAGGGAGTGGCTCCGGTAACGCCCTTGATGGAGCGTATGCGGTCCAGCAGGCCGTCATCGTTTTCAAAGGCCGAAGGCAGGTAGGACATGACAATGGCATGTGAATTGGCGCCAAGAATCTTGTCCCGCATGTCGGTGGTCATACCGTTGTATACGCCAAGCACCACGACCAGAGCGCCAACGCCGAGGGCCACGCCCAGAATGGACATGAGAGAGATGATGTAGATGAAGGTCTGCTTGCGTCTTGAAAACAGATAGCGCAAGGCCACGAAGAGTTCGAACGACATTTGCGGCATATTGGCCCAGCTTGGCAGGATATTCAAGATATTTTTTAGAAAATGCTCCTGACGCCGGTTTTTTCGGCGACGGAACGCCCCCATTTGGACGCAGCAGCAACGGCGTGGCCCCCTCGCATGACGCCTGCAGCCTGTCAGTAAGCCCTGCGGGCGATGCGGGGTTTGCAGGTTTTTCTGTGCCGCCCTTGTCTGCCGGATTGGCTTATACGCTTGAGAGGCAAGGAAATCCAGAGCTATTTTCAACCGCCGGACGGCGTTCATCGGGCGAAGCGCTTTCGGCGTCAGGGGCGTGTGCGGCGCTGCGGAAAATTCAGGATGCAGGCACGTCTGTACGCACGGGCGGTGGACCGCTCTTTGGACAAGCGGGTTGCACGAATAGGGGCTGCACGCTGGCATGCGGACCCGGTTCGGCGGAGTAAGTCATTGTCGGAAATTGTCATATTTTTATGAAAGTAGTCATATTTTCATGAATTCTGTTTCAGGGTAATTGTGATGTTTTTCTCAAATAGTAAGTAAAATCACGCTTGTTCTTAAAGATGTGAACTGGCATGACAATTGCTTTGTATCTGTAACATTTTGTAAAATAAAGATTTATTTTTATGTAACAGCTTTTGCAATGGCACGGCAAGCGTGACCGTGCTTTCAAACGGCATTCTTTTTTATTGATGGAGGTTCACACCCATGCCTTATCCGCGAAAGCGCGTCTGGATCATCGGCAGCGTAATTCTGGCGGCGTGCGTGGCGCTGGCGGGCGCGGGGGTGGCTTACACCTCCGGGACCAGTTTTTGCCTGTCCTGCCACGAAATGCGCGTGTATCAGGAAGAAATGCGTTTTTCATCACATGCGGCCGATGCCCAGGGCCAGCCCATCGGCTGTTCTCAATGCCACATTCCGTCGGGCAATGTGGTGCGCATGTTGGGGGCAAAAGCCTGGCTGGGCGTGAAAGACCTGTGGGTCCACACGACCGAAGGCGGCGCAGATCTGGACCGTGCGGCCATGCAGCCCATAGCCCGGCGCTTTACTGATGACGCCAACTGCCGGGCCTGCCACCAGAATCTGACCAGAAACGCCAAAAATGACGGACCTGTCTCTGAAATGGGCAGGCTCGCGCACGAAAACTACGAAGGTAAAAACGGGCAGGCCCGCAGCGGCTGCGTGGGGTGCCACCGTAACCTCGCCCACCTGCCTGTTTTTGACGAACGTATTCCCACAAATCAGAAGTTCGCCCAGAAAATCAAGGAGATCCGGCCATGAAGTCCTGCAAGATCGTGCTTTTTTCCCTGCTGGCGCTGCTGGTGCTGGGGGGTGTTTATTTCGCCTACATGGCCTGGGCTTTTCCCACTGACCGCTGCGAAGCCGCCAAGCATCTTGCAGCGCCGCAGATGGAGGGCGACTGCTACAGTTGCCATGCCAAAAGCACCCCCCGTGTGGCGCAGGAATGGTATGAAAGCAAACACGGCATCACCCTTGTGCGTTGTCAGACCTGTCACGGCATGCCCGACGGCAAGGGGGCCATTCCCTTTGCCCGCAAGCCGGGCGTGGAAGTGTGCGCACGCTGCCACTCCCTGTCCATACAGCGCATGGAGGCCAAGTTCGGCAAGCGTGATGACTGCGTGAGCTGTCATCCCTACCATCAGAGTCCCATGCACGGTCGGGCCTATGAATACCGCCTGCCCACCAACAAGACGGACCTGTAGCGCCTGGCGCGGCGGTCGCGCGCCGCAGGCTGGAGTCATTGCCTGAAAAAACAGCCGGGGTTTTCCGGCGGCACAGGCGCCTCCCGCATGACGGGACCTGGGAATGGGCTTGTGCCGGACCAACAGCGAGGTTGAACATATGAGTACTTCACGTCGTGATTTTCTGAAATATTTTGCCAT
>NZ_JBAIYW010000374.1:0-4070 GCF_036763055.1 Desulfovibrio sp. 1214_IL3152
CAGGGCAAAGACGCTTCAGGGCAGCCCGGCGGCACAACGCCCGACGCCGAAGGCGGCGAAGCACCGCAGAACAACTGGCACGAATTTTCAAAGCTGACCGGGGCCATCATTGCGCGCTCCATTCTTTTTGTGGGCTTCAACACCTTTATTCCCCTGTACTGGGTGAACGGCTTTGGGCAGAGCAAAACCGCCGGGGCCGTAGCCCTGACCATTTTCTGCACTTTCGGGGTTGCCAGCAACATTCTGGGCGGCGTACTGGCCGACAGGCACGGCTTCAGGGTCATCGTGCGTCTGGGCTTTGCCCTGATGACGCCCGCCGTGCTGGCTTTCGGCCTGCTGCCCAACCTTTATGCCGCTTATGCCCTGCTGCCCCTGCTCGGCTTTGTGCTCTACGCGCCCTTCAGTTCTCTGGTGGTTCTGGGGCAGACTTACCTTGCCCGCAATATCGGTTTTGCCTCGGGCATTACCCTGGGCCTGGCCACCAGCCTGGGGGGCGTGTTCGCTCCGCTGCTGGGCTGGATCGCCGACAATCACGGGCTGCCGCGCACCTTTCAGTGCCTGGCCGTGGTAGCCTTTATCGGCACGGTATTCGCCTTTGCCCTGCGCGAACATACGGCAAAGGTTCCGGCAAGGGCGGCGCGAAGATAGCCCCTCCGCCACGCACAGTTACGAACATTCAAAAAGCCCCTGTATCGGCATTCCCGGTACAGGGGCTTTTTTCGTCCGCTGTCGTGGTGCATGCCGGTTTTCACCCGCGCCTGCTCACAGAACACCCCGCGTTACGGAACGAAAGCAGATCAGCCCGCCCCCACGGAGTGTGCGCCATGTCAGTTTGTGTGCGAAAAATCATGTGCCAGATGTTTATAACGCGAATAACATAATGTTATTATTTAAATAATATAAAATTTTAAATGTTCTTTTTAGCAAAAACAGATCCGCCCGGGCAAATCTCGTTGCTTCGGGCGGATACCAGCCAATCTTGCAGCCGGATGTGCCTGATGTTTCCTTGGCGTAAAAACAGGTGCGCAAACTGTTCCTATCTTATGCAAGAATACAATATAAATGAATATATTTCAGAGCTACCCTGTTCTTTCCGTATGCGCAAAAAGGCAGCCCGGAAACCGGCAGGAAGGAGAGCCACCGGTTTCCGGACTGTTTACACGGGCTGCGCCCTGGGCCGCTCGGGGTGCGGCATCTTCCTCGACACTGTCTAGAGTTTTGTCTCATACCTGCGCAGCACCGAAGCTCCGTCGGTGCGGATGATCTTGAGCCAGCAGAAGGTCAGCAGCAACGAGGGCAATGCCATAAGCGCGCCGGAGAAGTTGCCGAACATCTTGGCAACACCGAGGCCGCCCATGCAGATCATGCCCAGAGCCAGAACGCACTGCACGAGGCACCAGAAGGTACGGGTGCAGGCGGTGCGGCTCGGAATCGGGGCTGAGGCGACGGGTGGCCGTGCTGGCGACCACATAGGAACCGGAGTTGACCGTGGTTGCCAGAAAGATGGTGGACAGCAGGCAGTACGCCACGAGCACCAGTTCCTTGAAGGGCAGCGTGCCAAGCACGGCAACCATTGCGGCGGCCCCGCCCTCTGTCTTGAGAATGCTTACGACGTCGAGAATGCCCGCATGCTGTACATAGAGCGAATAGGAACCAAAGATGCCGTGCATCAGACAGCCGCCGGAAACCGTACCCGTCATGTCCCACAAAATGATTTCACGCACGGTGCGCCCGCGTGAAATGCGCGCGATGAACAGCCCCATGAAAGGCCCGAAGCCTGCCCAGAACAAGGCGTAAAAAATGGTCCAGTCCTGTGGAAAGCTGCCGCCGCCCCAGGGATCTGTCCAGAACACCATGTTGGGATAGTTTCCGAGCCACTTGCCGAAGGCATTGGTGAAGATATTGAAAAGCTGCACCGTCGGCCCGCAAAAGAAGCAATAGGCCGCCAGCATCAGGGCCAGAATCACGTTCACGTCGCTCAGCCACCTGATGCCCTTGTCCAGCCCCCGATAAACCGTATACCCCGCCACCAGACCGCTTTGGCATGCTTATTGATTAACCATGCGGCATCACACAGCAATCTCATGCTCGTCATGCATCACCAAGGAGGTTTATACTTATGTCCGCCAAAGCCAAACGCGCCGTCCTCATCGGCTATGACTGCCTTATCCCCAAGAGGCTTGAACATATGCTGGCCCAGGGAGGGCTGGACAATTTCCGCAAGTTCATGAACGAAGGCAGCTACATTCCCGAAGGGTTCAACCTGCCTACGGTCACCCCGCCCTCCTGGGCCACCATCTGCACCGGCGCATGGCCCCGCACCCACGGCGTGGAAGACTATTACTACTATCATGAAGGCCGCAGCCTGGACTATAAAGAAACCACCCAGGCCTTCGGCTCCGACATCCTCACCGCCCAGACCATCTGGGACGCCTGGGACAAGGCGGGCAAAAAGTGTCTTGTGATCAACTACCCCATGTCCTGGCCGTCCAAGATGGACAAGGGCGTCATGATCATGGGCGAGGGCCTCAGCCCCGCCGAAACACGCTGGCCCCTGCACGGCAACGAGCACAAGGAATTTCTCTGCTCTGAAAGCGTGATCTCCACCGACTACTACCCCATGGGCGCGCAGGGCGTTTTTGATGACGCCAAAGGCTGGAAAAACCTGCCCGAAGGCGACGAACCGCTGGAAATGACCGTCAACATGACCTTCAAGGAATCCACCGAACCCCTTGAGGATCAGGTATGGCACTGTCTTGTCTGGCAAAGCGAAGACGACGGCTATGACCGCATGGCCCTGTGCCCCGAAAAAGACTACGCCAAGGCATTTTTCACCATCACCCTGGGCGCGTGGAGCGAACCCGTGCAGCACGACTTTACCATAAAGGCCGATGGCCGTACGGAAAAGGGCGTGTTTCGCTGCAAGCTCATGCAGCTGTCTGACGATGCTGAAGAATTCAAGCTTTACGTGTCCGGCATAGCGGGCCGCTGCGGCTTTGTTGCGCCTGCCGAAGCCGCCGCCCACATTGATTTTTCCAAAGACATCACGGCCAACGACATCGGTCTTGTGGCCTACCTGCACGGCATCATCGACACCGACACCGTGTGCGAACTTGTGGAATTTCACAGCGCATGGCTGTGGAACACCATCAGCTCGCTCATCAAGGCCAACCCGGACTGGGATCTGCTTTACATGCACTCCCACCCCATTGACTGGTTCTATCACGGCTGGCTCAGCGAACTGGACAGCAAGGACGATGCCGTGCGCGCCCGCGCCGAAAAAATGGAACGCCACATCTACGAAGTGGAAGACCGCCTGCTGGGCCGCCTGACGGACATCATGGGCGATGAGACCCTCATGTGCGTCTGCTCCGACCACGGCGCGACCCCCATGGGGCCGATCCTCAATACGGCCCACGCCCTCAAAGAGGCCGGGCTGTGCTCCTACGAGCCTAAAAAGTCGGAAAATTACTGGGATATTTACGAAGAAACCGAAGGTTTCAACTACGTGCTCGACGTGAGCAAGTCCGCGGCCGTGCCTCAGCGCTACATGTTTGTCTACGTCAACCTGAAGGACAAATACCCCGGCGGCATTGTGGAAGCCGAGGACTATGAAAAGGTGCGCGACCAGAGCATTGACGCCCTGCTTGACTACAAACATCCCGAAACCGGCGAACGCCCGGTGCTGCTGGCCGTGCGCCGCGAAGACGCTCATGTGTTCGGCATGGGAGGCGCGCAGGCGGGCGATGTGGTGTACGTGCTCAAGCCCGAATACATGGCCGAGCACGGCTATGGCCTGCCCACGGGCGAATCCGGCTGCGGCAGCCTGAAGAACCTGCTCATGTTCCGCGGGCCGAACATCAAAAAGGGTTACCGCTACACGCGCCCGCGCTGGCTGGCCGACATCGTGCCCACCTTCTGCTACGTGACCGGCAACCCCATTCCTGAAGACGCCGAAGGCGCGCCCATTTATCAGATCATGGAAAACCCCGATCTGGTGGACTAGCCCCGAATTCGCAACCGGCGGGGTACGCCCCGCATCAGACGCGCCCATACCCCACGCCGGGCGA
>NZ_JBAIYW010000169.1:0-12500 GCF_036763055.1 Desulfovibrio sp. 1214_IL3152
TGCGGCGCCAAAAAGCGCCCGTGGCCCTGCAGCAAGGCACGCCTTGGACCGGTAATAAAGGTAGGCAGGTAGCCCCCGGCCTCTTCACAGTACGGGCCAAAGGCCGTGCCGTGACCGCCCGTGGCCTGCACTTCTTCGGCAGGCAGCCAGTGTTTGCGGAACTGTTCCAGATCCGCCAGCAACTGTTCCAGGCTGCGCATGCCCGTGTGGTGCTCGTAAATACCGCGCACCAGCCCTTTATACACAAGAGCCGCCACAGTATGACCGTTGCCCACATTTATGACGGTTATGCCCTCGCGGAAGCTGCGGTCCATAACCTCGCTGTCGCACAGCGCGCCAAGCAGGGCGCTGGCCCCGGTATCGGCCACAGGGCCTCCGGTTTTGTCATGCAGGGGCTGCAAGCGCGTAAGCGCCGGAGGCGGCGTGGAATATATCCAGGATGCAGGATCGGCAGACTCGGCAAGAAGCCGGTTCCACATGAGCATTCTGCCCAGCCGGTTGCCCTCCACATGATGGCCGTGATCCTGAGCGGCCGCGAGCACCATATGCGGTTGCGGCAGACCGGACATGCGCAACAGCCCGGCCCAGAAGTCCGGGGCGTAATCCGACAGAAAAACAGGAACGCAGCCTTCAGGACAGACGGTGCAAAACTCCACCCCCATGCCACGCACCACATCCTCACGATCGTGGATGCCGCGCGAAGCCGCCGGAGTAGACCACACCTTGAAACCGGCCCTCAGGTGTTCTTTGACAGCCTGGCTGAAGCCGCCGCCCATATTGCCGCCATACAGCCACAGGTCACGCCGCAGCAGCGTCAGTTCGCGGATGCGCTGGGCGACCATGCGGGCTGGCGAGGGTAATACGAAACGCGGCCAGTTTTCGCACTCAAGGCCCGGACGGGCCAGCAATGCGTCCTGAGTGCCGCTGCCGATATCCACACACAGTACAGGGCCTGTACTGCGCAAAAATTTATGTACGCTTTCGTCCATTGGCAGTCTCCAGTGAGCGCCTGAAGTTACTCGCAACAAGCCGTAAGCGCAAGCCCCGGCAAATTTTTTAAAAAAATGCTTGCCAAGACCAGCACAATGCGCTAATTCATTTTTTCGCGCCGAGGTGGTGGAACTGGTAGACACGCTATCTTGAGGGGGTAGTGAGGATTCTCGTGCGGGTTCGAGTCCCGCCCTCGGCACCATAAATAAGCAAACAAAGCATGAGGTTACAGTAACACGCTGTAACCTCCTTTGTTTTTCAGAAGCTGATTTTCAAATCTCGCCAGTATGGCCAACAGGCCTCATACTGTCACACAAACCTGTGCCACAAACTGTGCCACAAAACTGTGCGAGAGAATGCTATGTCAGCGTCAATTTCACATCAGCTTCCCCCCACTCCATCCCCACGACAAGCCTCTCCGCTTAAGGCTGTTAAAGAACGCCTGCCTTCATATCTTTATTTGCGTGAAAAAACGTATTACTTTCGATTTAGGGTTCCTCAAAGGCACATATCCCGGTGTTCTTGTAAAGAAATCCGGCTATCACTTCATACCGACAGCCTTAAGGAAGCTAAACGCAAATCAGCCCTTGCGACGATCTCCATTCATAGGCTTTTTCAGGAGAAAGCGATGGTTAGCCCTGATGACATGTCAAAATTACGAGATTACATACACAACAAAACTCCTGATTTTGTGGAGCCGGTGGTCGATTATCCTACGACAGTACATGCCCTTCACTCATGGTTAAATGCCCATGGGCATGATTACACACTGAAGGAAGTTGCTGCCCCCTTAAACATGCAGTTCCCCTGCATGGCTCTACCAGAATTCTCGCAGGAACGCTTATCCATATTTTTAAAAAATAGCTCTGCCGACTGCGTACTTTCTTTTGGTGACATCAAAAAGCGCCTTGCGGGCTATTTCCGTTACGCACTAGAAAGTGATGCGCAAAACCCCGACTCACGCACTCAGTTAGAAAACAGAGAGCTGAAACAGTCTCTTTTCGATATGCATACCCCAAAAGACATGGGGATAAGCACAAAATTCTTATACATGGCCATACAGCAACAGTGCCGTGCGGCCATTGACTCCCCCCCTTTACTCTGCCTGGCAGCATCCGACTTTCTTGAGCAACTTATTTCGTTGACTCTTTTTGACCGAAAAGAAATTTCAGAGAAAAATTATCTTCAAATAGTTAATGAATACTGCAAATTTTCTGTACAATACTATGATGCTCTTCTTGCAAGGTTAAGTAGTGACTACTCAAAAGAACACCATCTGTTATCACTCCCGCATGAACAATACCCAAAGACGATAGAACCGGCATATATCGCCACGCCAACAAAAAAAGATCGCTTGGAACGAAGAAAAACTAAAACACTCTCAGTATTTTTAGATAGTTATCTGCAAACTAAAGTTTCAGATGGCAAAAAAAATGAACGTTATACCCCTGAGCTGAAAAAACATATTGAGCTTTTCATTAAAGCAATCACTGACAAGCCTATTGATATGTATGTTCGTGATGATTTTCGTAACTTTCGCGAATTACTCATGAAACTTCCACCTAATTTCACAAAACGCAAAGATTTACGCGATAAAACGATACAAGAAATTGTTGGCATGCATCATGAACATACACTGCAAGAAAAAACGATAAATACATATCTTGTTGATGTTTCTGCGATGTTTAATTGGCTTGTAACAGAGGGATACTTAGAAAAAAATCTTGCCACAAAGCTTACAATAAAAGAAAAAATTTCAGAAATTGACTCTCGAGAAGCCTTTAGCCTTGATGACTTAAAGAAAATTTTCAAGAGCAGTCGTTTTGAATCATATAAAACAAGCACAACCCCCTCGAAATACTGGGTTCCATGGATAGGTTTGTATACAGGCATGCGAGTTGAGGAAATTTGTCAACTGCATTGTGCTGATGTGTATCAGATTGATGGCCTATGGGTGGTTGACATAAACAACCGGCCGGATGACAGCGGTCTTGAAGACAAAAAACTTAAAACAGCGAATGCAAGCCGTATTATTCCATTACACAATCACCTACAAGAATTAGGTTTTCTACAGTATCATGCAAAAATGAAAGAAGCTGGAGTTCGTTTGTTCCCGGATCTCAAGGCTCTTGGGGAGAGAAAACAGTATGCCAAAATCATCAGCAAGGATTTTGGCCCGTTTATTCGTCGCCTAGGCATTGAAGGAAAAAAGACATTTCATTCTTTGCGCCATACATTCAGCGACTTTTTCAAGAAAAAAATGATGCACACCCCCATATTTGAGCAAGTCTTTGGCCACACGCACGAAACGCTCGCAGCACGTCGCTATGGAAGCAGATTTACTCCGCAAGAATGCTACGACAAATTAATTTCTCTCATAAATTATGGCTTACAATAACAGTCACATAACTGCTGCCTAACAGAGGCCGAAGACAAACAAACTGCAAACACATCGTAAAATGTATCCGTCTCAGATACTGAGCAAGCCTTATACAAGAAAAAAATCACCTATTTCGTTTTTTTGCCTTAAAAATGTTGAAACCCTCAAATACCAACTTGTTTTGGAGAGTAATCAACGATTTCATCGTTTAAAGACAGGGAAGCGAGAATATTCCCGCTTCCCATAAGGTTTCTGTCTGTAGCCCCCTGCTTCTATCCTCCTTCGGGCAGTTCCAATTTTTCCGGCTCGTCTTCAATCTCTTGGCCGGCTTTCCTGTTATCCAATTCTACGGCCACCGCCGCTGCAGTGAATACGCCGATTATCCCTGCTAGCGCTCCGCCGATAAATACCCATGTCTTACTCATAAGGGCTCCATTTAGTTGTGATATTGCGAAAGATAAGAGCAACCTCCTATCTGCCTAATCATCCATACTTTCTTTGACAATTTGCAAAACAGCTATGGCAACTGCAATCCAACCAGTATAATTCATGAAGCCTCCACTACTTTTAGCAGCGCGGGATGCGCCGTTTTTTGTTAAACACAAAGAAACTGAATAACCCCGTCCGGCACCTAGGGCTAAAATCGAGGGGGACCATCATACCGCACAACCCTTGAGCAATGCAGTTTGCAGCATTGCAAACATTGCTGGCACCAGATCAGGTAAATCGTTGACCACCCTGCTTGTGTGCGGCAGCAGATGCATGATGTGTTCATCTCGTATGCCAAGACCATAAACTTCAAGGCCAAGTTTTTGCGCCACCCCGATGGCATTGTTTGCAGCCAACTGGTTATCTGGCATGCCATCAGTGATAACCAGAATTATCTTGCGCCGCTCTTTGAGGGGCAACATGGTTTGCAAAACCCACCACACGGCCCCCGCTAGGGGGGTCCCTCCAGAAGCCCGAAGGTCGAACAAATCTGGCACCGCCTGCCCGTGTTGCATGATGGGGAATACTGAATTGGTTTCCGTGACTGCGGGAAAAGCTGTTACTGCAGGGTTCACGCCACGGATATGGCTCAGCGCGGTTGCCGCAGCAAAACAGGCCCGATTGGCAAGATTAATCGGTGCGCCAGCCATGCTGCCGCTTACGTCCAGCAGGACATGGACAGCCGTATTGAGGCCCAGTTGCACAGACTCTTTTTGGAAAACACGAGCATTGCCGACCTGCAGGCGGTGTAGCGAATTGGCGTGCAGAGCCCCTCTACGCCCGATACTGCAACGCCTTTGGGTTTGTGCCTGCAGAAAGCCCTGAAGGCGAGTGCGCAGGGCAATGCTGGTCTGAAGGGCTTGCAGCTTCTGCCCTGCTGGCAAGGGTGCTGCTTGTCGAGTGCCTTCCACGGCCACGGTCAGTGCGTCACCAGCGGATTCTGCGCTGCTATTGGCAAGCTCAATCGCTATGATTTCCCCAAGATTCTGGGGTAAGTCTTGTACCTCCGCATGAAATAGGGCTTTAAGCGGTAAAGCACTAAAAGCCCTTGGCGGTTGAACCAGATCAGATTGCTGGTCAATTTGTGAGGCAGAATCGGTGTCCTCCTTTGTCAGCGGGGGCATGTCACCCTGACCGTTTTTATCCGTACATTTGGTGGTTGCAGTTGGTTGAGGCGGTTCCCACTGCCGGATGCACAGGGCGATTTGCCGTGCGTATGCGACTGCTGCCGCCGTATCTGGACAATGAATGTAGACCTTCACTAGGATAGCATCCAGAGCCTCTTTCAAACTGGGGAAGTGCTGCTCCATGATGCGCGCTGCGTTTTGGCGTGCCGGATTTACTTCATCTACATCCCAGGCCCGCACCGTCAGAAGCACATAATCCAAAGTAACAAGGGCCGGGGAATCGTCCCCGGCCCTTGGCTGTGCTTGCTCTACAAAGAATCGTCGTATCAACCAGTTTAGGTTTCTCCGGCAACCTGGAAAAATACCCGACAGCTTCTTTTCAACACGCCAATCTTCGAGGCAGTTGAACAGGTTGAAGGTCACAGGATCAAGGTTTGCCGCTTTCAGCACGCTAAAATCTGTGTGCCGTATATGGGCAGCCTCATGGTCTGTGAACCCCTTGGCCAGAGCCAATAATTCCGGCTCACAATCCATGGGCAACGATGGCAGATGGATAACTTTACCGTTGGTGCAGGCTTCCTTGCCGCCAATACGTACCTGCACGCCATAGCGGTCGCTAAGGATGGACGCCAGCAGGGGCAGACAGTTGAGAACGTCTTTTGTGCGTACCATGGCGTCACCACAGACCAAGGCTGGGGATGGCAGGATGCGGCAAAGCGCTGTCAGCCACGGGAATCTCAGGCAGGATGGGTTCATCGTCCATATTCCCATCCATGGAGCCATCCATCTGTCCAGCAAGGCCGTCCGGCTCGTGGATAACGTCCGGACCAGCCAACAGGGCATCCAGCACAAATGCCGGGCCGTAGCCCTCAATTACTTTCTGGGCGTGGCCCACAAGAGCCGTACTGTCTTTGAGCAGGCAGACCAGTCCCTGCAACAGTAGCAGGTCTGTACCGGTGATGTTGCCCTTCTTGGGCATGCGCAACAGTGCAGCCTGCACGATGTCAGCTACCGGGGCCACATGCGGCTCTACGAAAGACAAGCCAGTGAGCTTGGCATGCAGGGTACGCAGCGGTGAAAGCGCCTTGTGGGTTACCTCCGTCTTGCCGTGATAAACCCTGCGCCAGATATCGTCAGCCGACTTGGCCACCTCATCAAACAGTGTGCCGCCGAGGCCCTGCACCTCTTCCGCTAGACCGGCTTCCAGCACAGCGGTGTTGTCTGTGTGCTGCTCAAGCGGAGCCACCTTGTACAACTGCCAGCGGAAATCCATGCGGGCGCGGACATATTCAGACCCCACAAGGGAGTTACGAATGATTTCGCCCCACTGATGGTGCTTCTCAATCCATGCCTGCACATTTTGGTCATAGTCAGCCAGAAATGCTTCCTTTTCTTTCTGGAATTCAGTGCGGATGTTAAGCAGCTCCTGCACGATTTCGCCGGCCTTTTCTTCGGGAATGGCCCAGCCAGACATGAACCGCACCCCGTTCCGGTCAAGGTAGTTGAAGGCGCGGGCTTTGAGTGTGCCGAACACCTTGAGGTTTTCCGGGTCGGCAATGCGCTTTGAGCCCAGAGAAGCCAGATCTTCGGGGGGCAGTTCCGCACCCCCCAGGTCTTCCTGGCTCATTTTGCGCCGGGCTGACCATAAGCTGACGTTAAGGTTAAGGGCCAGCAAATTGTCCAAAATGCGGATATCAGAAACAAGCTGAGTCATGGTAGCCTCCTAGAATGAGCTTTTTGTTGTATTGAGGGAGTAGCCTTCTTTGATTTTCTTTTCTGCGCGTGCTTCAAGCTCCATCACGGAATTGTTGCCCTCACAGTTTTCGGCGGGAATAAAGTGCTGCTGGCCAACGGTGTCCGGCTTGCCCCACTTTAGCGTGAGGCCCACAGGGCTAGCCTCGCCGATCCAGAACTTGCCGTCCTGCTTTTTGCCAGAAAGGTTGTGGACTACCTGAAGATGGACGAGGGGCTTGGCCACCGTGGGTGTGTGGTGCAGATGGCCGCGCATGAAGCGTAGGGCTTGCTCGCCTTGCAGGATTTCAATTTCTGCCGTTACGGTTTGGGGGGACTCACCTTCCATCTGCTGCGGGAACATACGCTGAGCCAGCTCGTGCAGCATGGCGCGGGTTTCGCGGCTGGCGCGGTAGGCCAGGGCACGGTCGAGGGCATAGGTGACAGGCTGTATGCCCTGGTGGGCCAGAGGCTGGAAGCGCACGGTCAGATCCCCCCAGCGCAGCAGGCTGCGCGTGGAGAAGGTGACTTCTATGGTGTTGGTGAGGTTGCCGGTTGATGCCTCACCCATGAACAGTTTGCGGACTTCATTGGCATAGTCCACCATAGTGGCACAGAGCGTTTCGGGCAGCGAAGAGAAGCGCTGGGACAGCAGCTTTTTCTCCACAGTTGCATCAGGGTAGCCCACTTCGCAGATGGTGAAGCGGTCGAGCCAGGCGAGATTCTGGCGTTGTGTGCCTTGGTACAGGCCCGTGTCATCGCCAGCGCCATTGGTATTGGCCGTGGCCACGAAACGGAACATGGGGTGCGGCTGGATAATTTCACCCCCATTTTCTGCAATGCACAGGGGGGAGCCGTCCAAAACGCTGTTCAGGCCAGCGGCTATTTCTGGTGAGGTTAAGTCGATCTCATTAAGCAGCAGAACTGCCCCATACCGCATGGCAAGGGCAAGAGGGCCATATTCAAAGGTCATATTGCCGTCTTTGACCGTCAGATGCCCCACCAGATCGGCGAACTCCAGCCGCCCATGGCCGGTGACCTCAAAGATCGGATAGTTGAGCCTGGCTGCCAGTTGTTTGATGCAACTTGTTTTGCCACAACCTGTGGGGCCGAAGACATAGAGCGGTTCATGTGCCCCCTGTGCCCCTTGAAGATTTACGAACCAGACCACCATGTCGCGGCTCGACTCATGGAAGATATAGTCGTGATCAATTGCCGGGGTGTAGGCCGAAGGAACGGCATAGCCCCTGACCGTGGTGCCAGAGGGCTTGCCGCTGAAAACTTGACCGGCATTAAGGTCGGTGGGCTGAAGAGAGTCAAGTTCAGAAATATTCGTGCCTTTCATTATTGCCTCCAAAAACAGAAAGGCGCACCCTCATGGGTACGCCTTCCTGTAAATTTATTATAATGACTGTTAGTTATGTTTTGAAATATGCCTTAAAAGCTCTGCGGGGGTTGTTATTTGCAGTTCTGGAAATATATGCCGCAGTTCTAATAAGTGTTTATCCCCAGACACTAGAAAAGCGGCATTGGCTGCTTTTGCTAAATGAATGAAGACTGCATCATCCCTGTCACGAAGTTCTGAAACTTCTTCAAGAGGAATTTCAAGTGGGAAAGTCTCAGCCCAGGGCAGAAATTCAGCGAGCAAACTCTCAATTTCTTGGGGTTCCAGCTTGAACTTTGGGTAACTTAACACCCTGATCAATTCAGTGACGGTTTCACGACAAACTACAGGGATGATTCCTTCAGTCTGCCATATTTGACGGAGCTCAGCTATTCTTCCCTTTGAGAAAATAAGCGCGGAAACAAGGCAGTTTGTGTCTAAAACTACACGAGGGGCCATAGCTATGCTCTACGCCCCCACTGGACAGCATCCGTTACATCCTGCTCACTGATGCCAAGAGCCGCTAGTTTGTTGCGTACGGCGTCAACTGGCCGTACCTGCATGGGCGTGAGGACTATGCGACCATCTTCCAGCGACACATCGAAATATTCGGGCTGGTCAATCTGCTGCACAATGGCCTTTGGAAGCGTAAGCTGATTCTTAGAGGTAAGTTTGGCAAGCATCGCGGCCTCCTTTTTTCGCTAGAGTAAAGAATCCGTGATTAAAGGATACGTCTTGCAAATTATTTGTCAAGCTACGTGGTTCTCAGCTTATCCTCCTTGCGTTATCGCGCTCTGTGAGTTTGTTTCTCCAGATTCAGTTTATAGGTGAAATACTTAATTTTTCGAAAGGAGAGCCAACGCGCTCGCAGCGGGCAAGCAAGGCATCTACGTCAATGTTACCCAAGCCTTCAAAGCGGAAGATGGCAGTCAGTTCTTCATGTAGGGCTTCGCGATTAAGCGTGCTGCGCCCTGCTGCCACTGACATGCGGAATCGGTAGTTTCCCGTGTCTACCCAATCTCGTGTGCCAGACTGCCGGTGAACCAGCTTAAGCACCGTCTCCATTTCTTTGATTTCGTTATCCAAAGCCGTGCGCTGTTCCTTGAGGGCCGCCAGCTTTTCAAGTGCCGGTTCCCATTGCGGCATCTGCACTCCCTGTGGGAATTTGGGGCAATCGCCATTATATTCGCAGTAGGAACAGATTGGGTAAAAACCTTGGGCGCAGGTTACCTGTGAAAGGGACAAATTCCCGGCACGGTGGGCCGTGAGGTCGCCCCAGAGTTGGACCGCATGGTCAAGGGCCGTATCCAACATGGCCTGATTGAAACCATAAGGGCCGAACGCCTTTACCTCCTTCATAGAAAGGCAGAGCAGCCAGGCTTCCATATTCAGTTCCTCAGCTTGCTTGGGCAACGGAAGGCCAAGATGGGCAAGACAAAGTTGAGGGAATGTCATTTTCTCATGCAGAAGCGCACCGTCCTCAGCACGAAGGCTGAACACGGGTTTGCTCCATGCTTTTGTTAGCAGGCCGATCTGCCCATGTAGTTGCAGCAGATGGGAATCGTGAGGCAAAGCAGGTAGTTTGTCTGTGCTCTTCACTTCCAGAATGCGTATTGCATTGACGGGCGCGCCCCAGACCAGCACAAAATCAAGATGGGCTTTAATGGGCACGCCCTGATGCTGCCAGTTGATCTCAAGCTGGGGCAATACATGCAGGCCCAGCGATGCTAGAGCTTGCCCAACCCCGGACTCAAACCAGTGCCCGCGCTGCAGCGTAAGCAGACGCTCCAGGCTGTTTGTGGTGGGCAGCACCTTTCTGGCCAGTGCAGCCCGTGGACATTCCCAGTGCTGACCGATGTCGCTCATACCAATGTAGCTGGAGCGGTCGCCCAAATGCGCAAGTGTGTCTTTGTGGGCCACGGCTTGCAGGCCCTGCCTTATTAACGCCCTCAATCCTTCCGTGCGGTCCATCTGTTCCATGCTTTAGTCTCCATAAAAGCGAAAGGGCCGCCATCAGGCAGCCCTCTCACTCGGTATTTTGATTATTGTTATGCGGCATCGACATACTTCCACCACAATTTTCTCTGCGGGTTCCAACGGAAGCCCGAACCGGTAAGTAATTCCTTTTTTGCCTGCGTGTTGCCGGTGGCAATGATGCAAGGCCGTCCGTCCTGGGCGGTAACTTGCTGGTAGGTGACGCCTTCCAGCGGCGGGAGATTTTCAAGGCTTGCTGGCGGAAGATTTGGGGGGCCTGAAATGTTGAGTGTGGTAGATGGCTCGCATTGCCGCGCATTTTGTGATTCAGGGGCGTTCACGGTCAGTTTGGGACGTATGGGCGATTTTTTGCCATTTTTTGCCCCTTCGCCATCGTCATCTTCAGTTACCATGCCCAACATGGCGGTTAGAGCGTAGCGTCGGGCGTATGTTATTGCCGATCCCATGCCCTGTGGATCGGCCTTCGGCAGAGGAACCACGGCAAGAGAGCTTTGCCATTGCCCTGATTCTGCATGCGTCAGCTTGGTAACCAGTCCTAAAAAGTTGGACTGCTCCACAGGTACAGGATACTGGCACATCCAGATGCCGTTTTCGATGAGCGCGTTGCGGCACGCGTCCATGACACTGTTGAGACTGGCGTACCAACTCTTGGTGAATGGGTTTTCTGCGTCTTTGGTGACAGGTTGCACGGTTCGCTGCACGCAGAGCAGAGCCTTTGCCAAATCGGTAATATTTTCTGATTGGTATTGGTTCATATGAACATCCTCCTTCGATCGCAAAATGATAAAGCCCCGTCCGGCTTGTGGCCGAACAGGGCTATTGGTGAGTTTAGAAGCACAAATCTAGTCTATTCAAAAGAATAATGTATCTATAAAAATTTTTGAGATGCAAATTCCTTATTGCATTCCAGCCACAACAATATTTCAAGATGAAGCTGCCTATTGCTTGCAAGATTCATTTAAGCTTATCAAAGCAATTTTGAAATGCCAGTTAGACATTTTTAATCAGATTGAATCGGTTTTGGCTTCTATTCAGGAGCAAGTGCGGCGGGAGGCAGATGAAGCTGAGAATTAAAAATTGTGTTCCTGGCATCGTAGGGCAAAAATGGAACATAGCAGATTCATCTTTGAACAGATTATTGGAACATTGCGACAGGGCTAGGGCAATGTCTTTGCATTGTTCCACAAGAACGTTAGCCCTATGAATATAGAAAATTGTCCCTAAAAAATTTCAATTGCTTTGATAAATATGCTGGTGTCCGTTTTTTTCAGACGATCTCAGCTTCAGCCTAGCTGAGTGAATGGATACGGGGCTTGTCATGGCCTCCTTGATCAAGGCGGTGTGTTTCCACCGCCCACCTGCGGGACTGATTTTGCATTCGGATCGCGGCAGCAAGAATTGCAGCGCAGCTTACCAGAAAAAACTCCGTGCATACGGGCTCGCCTGATCCATGAGCAAAAAAGGGGATTGTTACGCCCCCCCATGGAGAGCTTTTGGGATTGTTAAAAAATGAGTTGGTCAATACCACCTAGGATAACTGAGGCTTCGGTGGACAAGTCGTCACTAATCGGCACAAATCGCTTGTTCTTGGCATAGGATCAATGTAATTGGAATCAGCAAGGCAATGGCATTGTGTCCGGGCTTCTAGTCTTCCGGAGTTTTTGAGTTGATATCAAAATAATTAAGGATGAAGGGTATGGATGAGAGATGGCTGACAGTCGATGACATTTGCAAATATCTGAATGTAAGCAACGAGACGGTCTACAAGTGGATCGAACAACGGACTATGCCGGGCCACCGGGTGGGACGTCGATGGATGTTTAAACAAAATGAGGTTGATGAATGGGTTCGCTCAGGTGGCGCCGCGGACAAAACGGAAAAGGATGAACAGTAATCAATGGAACGCCTGAATAACACGACAGACCTTGGTGCTTATAATACCGCAATCAATGTGATTGGAGGGTTGAGGGATTGTAGTGTCATTTTTAAGGCCATAGATTCTCATTTCAGCCAATCAGACTCGTTAAAAGAGCTCATCAATCAGCGCAATGAGTTTAATCTCCGTACTGAAAAGAGCCGTATGAGAATTGAGCGAGAGGTCAGAAAGTCATTTTTGCAGTTCAAGAATGAGGATCATCAGGCTCTCATCAAGAAAATTTTCACCGAGCTGGTGCCACAACAGGATAAAGAGCTTGTACTTGTTTGGCAGTTTTCTCTGAACAACCGGCTATTCAGAGAAATCACCGCACGGGTTTTTATTAAAACCTACTACTCTGGCCGCGCCAGCATATCCAAGGATGATATTACTGCTTACTTGAAAGAATTCCTACGGCAAAATCCATCGCTACAAATCGACTGGTCTGAAAGCACAATCAATACGATCTCGACCAAATACTTGAATCTG
>NZ_JBAIYW010000169.1:17500-51246 GCF_036763055.1 Desulfovibrio sp. 1214_IL3152
GGATAGCCAGGTGGGCAGCGACATCTGGCAAAGCGACGACGTTCTCGGCTGGATGTATGAGAGCTACAACAACGTCAAGAAAAAGGCCCACAAAGACAGCGGCGACAAGACCGAATACAACAAGGTCTCCTTGCAGTCACAGGTGTACACACCCCGCTGGGTGGTACAGTTTCTGGTGGAGAACTCACTGGGCAAGCTCTATCTGGAGATGTATCCGGATTCCGAGATCAAGCGCCGATACAAAATTGCCAACGCACCACAAAAACAGGAGCGCAAACCCAAACCGCTGCATGAAGTCAAAGCCATTGACCCGGCCTGTGGATCGGGCAATTTCCTGCTCTACGCTTTTGATTTCTTCTATGAGCTCTATGTGGATCAGATCGATAACTTCGGAGCCGATTACGATGAAAAGGACATCCCTAAGCTGATCATCGAAAACAACCTGCACGGCATCGATCTGGATGACCGGGCTGTTCAGCTGGCCCAGCTCGGTCTGTTTATCAAGGCCAAGAAGAAACGCCGCACCATCGGTGAACTTGCCTTCAACGTGGTCTCCTCGGACTTTTACCTGCCGGAATACGAAACCGTTGAGCACATCTTTACCGAAGGCTCCACGCTGGAGAAAAGTCAGCAGGAGCTTATTGCAGAGGTCTGGACCGACCTTCAATATGCCTACAAGTTCGGCTCACTGATCCGTCTGGATGAAAAGGTCAAGGCTAAGCTGAAGGCACTGGAAGCCAAACAAAGTTCCGCACAGCCGGAACTGTTTACTCTGATGGAAATAGCCGCCCACAAAAGCTTTGCTGCTACCTTTTTTGCCAATCTAAATACGGCGGTTGAGCAATATGCACAGGCGCAGGGCAATACCTTCCTGACCAGCAAGACCAGGGACGCTATCACGTTCCTTGAACTGCTCACCACAGAATACGATGTAGCTACGGCAAATCCACCTTATACGGACAGCGCCGACTTCGGACCAGACCTGAGAGAGTTCATTGAGGATAACTATAAGAAGCCGTACAAGTTCCACACCAACCTGTATGCCACGTTTATTAAGCGGTGCTATGACTTCACAGGAAAAGCTGGTTTTGTTGCAATGGTTCATCCTCCAACGTTCATGTATATCAAGACATTTGAAGATGTCCGTAAATTCATAATCGATAAAACCCATATCAACTTTTTTGTTGAATGGGGCTACTTAGGTATGTTCAACCCATCAGCTCGGGTTGATAGCGCTCTTTACATTTTGGAAAAGAATAACAATCAGGAAAAAGATGCAGTTTTTGTAAAACTCAATCACCTGTATGAAACCAAGCGCTATGACGCTCTATTTGGTGCCTATGAAAAGTTCCTCGCTGGTAACACACATGAACTGTTATATCGCATTCCACAATCCAAGCTGAAGATCATTAAATCCTGGCCATTCATTTACTGGATCTCTGATGAGTTCCGGGAGAAGTTTGGGGCTGATTCTCTGGAAAAATTTTTCCATATAAAAAACGGTCTTCAGACTGGCAATAACAACAGATTTCTCCGCCTTTGGTGGGAAATTGCGGCCGATCAACGTGATTACGAGGAATCTGAAAAATGGAAGTTGTACGGTAAGGGCGGCCCCCACAATAAGTGGTTTGGAAACCTATGGGCTACTGTAAATGTATTGGAGACAAATTCTTCTAGTCCATCTAAAGGTTATTACAGAGAGGGGGTGAATTTTTCAGGTTCGAGCTCAAAGGGGACCTCATTTCGATATATGCCTGCAGGCAATATGTTCGATAACGATGCTCCTTTGATATTTCCGAAGGACGATTATGGCATCAACTACCTTCTTGGGTTTATTAATACAAAGTTGGCTTCATACATAATAAGCTGCTTGAATCCAACTGTAAAAACACAAGTTGGAGATATTAAAAGAATACCATTTACCCCGCCATCAAAAACTCAGGAGGAAATGGTTTCGAAACTTTCAAAGACAAATGCTCAAATAAAACAAATTCTATGCGTCTACTCCTTGGTAGAAGTGAATTTCGCTAAGACTCCATATCCTGGCAATGGAAGCCTAAAAATATTCTTCAACTATGAAAACCATCTCATTGCACAAGTCCTCATCAATGAGGCCATCATCAATGAACAGATATTCGAGGCCTATGACCTGACCGAACATGACAAGGCGATGGTGCTGGCCAAAGAAGGTAAGAGCATTGGGGGCCTGCCGGTTTCTCATGAGGCTCGGGATGCCTATTTGGCTGAAACCGAAGCAACCAAGGAGTTCCCGCTGGATGCCATCCGTGAGTTTATCGTAGCTCTGCCGACAAAACAGTTCACGGCCGAAGAGCGCGAGGTCATTGAAAGCGGGTTCGGAAGCCTCTACCAGAGCAATAACGATCTGGAAGAGTTTTGTATCCGCCATCAGGTCAACCCGATCAACGTCTGGTACTGGTTCAAGCAGAGCAACGTGATCCCGCAACAGCGGATGCATACGCTGGCCATGGAGTTTCTGGCTGACATGGTCCGAGAGATCCTCATGGAGGATGAGGACGGTATTATCCCGCTGGTGCCCAATGCCGGTGAAAAAGTGCTGCTGGACCGCATCGAGGAAAAGTTTCGGGAAAAAGGCTTCAGCTCAGCACAGTACTCCAGCTTTGATTCGGTGCTTGGTCGCCCGATCCACGAGTACCTGAATAACTATTTCTTTGCGGAACTTTCCGACCACCTGAACCTGTTCATGTACCTGCCCAAGACGCCGTTTATCTGGCATCTCTCCAGTGGCCCGGAACAGGGCTTTGACTGCTACATCATCATTTACAAGTGGAGCCGCGATAAACTGATGCGCCTGCGCTCGGTCTATATCGAGCATCGAGAGCGCTCACTGATCAACCACCAGAGCGACCTCTCCGGCAACGAAAGCGCCGATGCCCAGAACGAAAAAGACCGCATCTTCAGACAGCTCAAAGAGATCGAAGCCTTCAAGAAGAAGATTGATGAGCTGCTCGCCGAAGGCTACAACCCGATCCTCGACGATGGCGTCGGCAAAAACATCGCTCCCCTGCAGAAAAAGGGTTTGATCCCCTACGAGGTGCTCAATGCAGGCCAACTTAAAAAGTACCTTAATGCGGACTGGTAGGGAGAGCTGATTATGCCAACAGAACAAAAAGAATGTGCAGTTTTTCGTTCAGGTGCGACTTGGCTCAGGGCTGATTTTCATCTTCACACCAAGGCGGACAAGGAATTCAAGTATTCTGAAAGCGAGGATTACTACTTCTCAGACTATGTTGATGGCTTGGAAAAGACCCAAATCAGACTCGGCGTGATTGCCAACCATAACAAGTTTGATGCATCTGAATTCAAGGCTTTAAAGAAGACGGCCTCCAAAAAGGAAATCTGCCTGCTTCCGGGGGTTGAGTTGTCCGTAAATGATGGCTCAAACGGCGTTCATACCTTGATAGTCTTTAGTGATCAATGGCTGGAAAACGGTAATGATTACATATCTCCCTTCATTACAACCATGTTTCCAGGAAAGGCTGAATCAGAGTACCAGAATGAAAATGGCAGAAGTGACAAGAATATACTACAGGCTGTTGAGGAGTTGGAGAAAACAGGCCGTGACTACTTCCTCATTTTTGCCCATGTAGAACAGAGAAGTGGATTGTGGTGTGAAATGGGCGGAGGAAAGCTCGGGGATTTTAAGGATAAAAGATATGAAACAGTGCGTTACAGGACTCTTGGGTTTCAGAAGGTTCGAACACACGACAAATCAGATAAGGTTTGCAGAACCAAAGTAAAAGACTGGCTTGGTGATTGGTATCCAGCGGAAGTTGAAGGCTCTGACTGTAAAACCATCGCAGACATAGGCAACGGAAAGTCGTGCTACCTGAAGCTGGGAGCCTTCTCTTTTGATGCCGTAAAATTCGCCCTTGTGGACAAGGACAGCCGTGTTGCTGTCAATCCTGTTCAGCATAACCACTCCCGCATTCAGAATATCCGCTTTACCGGTGGCACCTTGGCGGAAAAGCAAATCCATTTCTCTGCTGAACTCAACACCATGATTGGAATTCGAGGAAGTGGGAAATCATCAATTCTTGAAGTGATACGCTATGCCCTTCAAATTCCATTCGGTGAAAAATCGGGTGATAAAAAATACAAAGAAGATCTGGTCAAATACACCATGGGGAGTGGCGGCAAGGTTGAGATGGATGTCGTCGACCGACATGGCAAGGCTTACACGATTTCAAAAGTTTATGGTGAGGATACGAATGTTAAAGATGGCGGTCAGGATCTACAGGGGGTGGCAATAAGAGAGTCTATTCTCAGGAAACCCATATACTTTGGCCAGAAAGATTTGTCCAGCACTGGAGAAGGATTTGAAAAGGACCTGGTGAACAAGTTACTGGGCTCAAAACGGGATGAGGTTTTGCATAAGATATCTGCTCAGAAAGTGAAGGTGATTGATGCGGTTCGTAATCTCACCAGCGGGTTGGGACTGGATGAGCTGATCAAGGAACAGAACGACATTAAAAAGGATGCCGACCATCAACTGAAATTTTATGCGGATCACAACGTTGAAGAGAAGCTCCAAAAGCGACTCGATTTCGATACGGATGTAAAGCAGATCGATGCGACAATTGAGGCGGTTGATCTCTTCTCTCAGGACGTCAGCAGCATATCTACAGACCATGAATCAGTTCTGTCCTCCAAGAAAGACTATGTTTCAAAACACAATGCTGAACTGTTTGAAAAACTGAAAACAATTTTGGAAACCAAATATTTGTCCCTGATTTCTCAATTGAAAGTTTGGGAGCTGGACAATTCTGCTGTGCAGCAACAGCTTAAAGACCTTCAGACGGAGATGAAGGCAATTCGCAAAGGGATGGTTGATGAGTTTGCAGAGATCGAAAGGAAGTTGAGTGAGGAGCTGAAAGAATCAGGGAACACCAATATCAGCTCTGAAGAATTTCTAGCACTGAAGACCAAGCGTTCAAAAGCAGTCACCCGAATCGGTGAGCTCCAGAAGCAGAAAGACGAGTTTGCCGGGCATCAGGAAACCTTGCTCAAAGAAGTTAAAGCGTTAAACGACTTGTGGCATGAAGAATTTTTGCTGATCAAATCCGAGCTGGAAAAAATCGAAAAAGAGTCGTCCTCAATTACTATCGATTCCAACTACAAAGGCGATAAGGCGAACTTTGTAGATACTATGAAAGAATACTGTAAAGGAAGTGGTCTCAGAGACACTACTTTCCAAGGGATTGCCAGCCAGTATTCTGATTTCGCGTCAATATACAAAGATCTGGATACTGCAAAGCAACACTTTGGCAGCAACCCGCTACTCTTCACAGACCGTCTTTTAGCCAACCTTGAATCGGCTCTAACGTATCAGGTCCCAAACAAATTTATCATCAAATATCGTGGCAAAGAGTTGCAGCACCACTCTTTGGGGCAGCGAGCTTCTGCCCTGATTCTTTTCGTTCTCAGCCTCAAAGAGAATGATGTCATTATCATTGATCAGCCTGAGGATGATCTCGACAATCAGACGATATATGAAGATGTAATCAAGTTGATTCGTGACATGAAGCCCGGGGTTCAATTCATTTTCGCCACTCACAACCCTAATATTCCCGTTTTAGGGGATGCCGAATTGGTGCATGCCTGTTCATTCATGGATGAAAAAGTGGCCGTACAAAGTGGGAGTGTTGACGCCCAAGACACCCAAAAACTTATCATAAAGATAATGGAAGGCGGGCAAGAGGCATTCAACCGTCGTAAGGAGATTTACAAAATATGGAAACCGTAAACTCTATCAGGCCAAAGTGCATGCGTTTAGCAAAATCTAAGGGGCTTCATAAATGATTGATATGTGGTTCAAAAATGACCTGCGTGACATTTATGCAAGCCATTCTGTGGCGGTATTTATCGATGAGTCCGGCGATGCTAAGTTTTTGCTGAAGGTTATCGAGGATGAATATGCCGTCCACCAAGCAAATTCAGAGCTGGAAGAGCTGCATACAAAGTACCTTATTGAGAAAGCACAGCCTAGCCAACAGCGCTTTCTCGTTTATACCCGTTCAAAAAAGGACGATCTCAAGTTCATCCGTGAGTATTGCGAGACCTGCGGATGCCTGGAGATCCGTTACCTCCAGAACTATATCAAAGACAAGGTCCATCAGACCCTAAACCTGAATATCAACCTTCCCAAGGAAGAGCTGATTGCGGCTGCCAAAGTCAGTGTCGGCAAAGACCGCACCTACTGGATGGATCTTAGCCACAAAGGCGCGACTGAAATCTTTGATTTAAACAAAGAGCTGCTGCCGTTTGTGCATGATCCTGACACCTATTCGAAAGAGAAGTACGACGCACAGCTTCGCGAAACTTTTTACAGAGAAGTCAATGAACTGCTTGGGCGGGATTACTTGAGCAAGCCCGCCTCTACGCTGGCCAGTGAGGTGGTAAAAGCCATGCTTGATGGCTTGACGGCCGGTTGTTGCAACAAGATACTTGAGTCGGTCTATACGGGCTGGCTTGACTCTGTCTCTTTCCAGGGATCATTTAACAGATACCTTGGCAGTTATGTGCTTAGCCCGGACCTGGCTATCTGGAATGTCAGTATTAACCACCCATTCCGGCAGGTGGATGAACGGTGGCTGACTGAAATCGGCAAAAAAATTTCCGATAAAGCATACATATCAACAACGTTAGCTAAATTGCGCCAGCGGAATCAAAGCAGACAGGCACAAGCTCTTGGCATTTGCTTTTGGAGTGATGTGATCACTCTGCTGGAATTTGATCCGAAGGATATTGCCTACCTGAGCTCATTCAGAGAGTGTGTTGAATTTTACAAAAAATATTTTTGCAGACTTGATACCGCAATCCGGAACCTCTACGCGGAGTTCCTCAATAAGAAAGAGCTCTTGGAGCCATTTCAGGAGCTATACAAGGAGCACGTCTCGGTCTTCCTCGATAAATGGTTCAAGCACTGGAGTGGCTACAAAGAAACGCAGACCGGGACCCTGCAGCGGATTATCAATGATGCTGGGTGGTTGAAAACAGCTGTTATTGTCGGAGATGGTGTCGCCTATGAAATAGCGGAATTGGTTGCTGCAAGGGTTAAAGGAACAGCCAACCTCAAGAAGGATTCAATCCTTGCTGATATCCCTTCAGAAACCGAAAACAATATGAGCCGCATCTATATGGCCAATGGAGTGACTGAAGCGGTCCAGAGTAACCGTGAGAAATATCTGGCCGCACAGAACCCTGATGTCAATATCGATTTTATTAGGTTGGATGAAGTTACCGAAGAGGCCCGCCCCGGCCAGGTTCTAATTTGCACCTATAAAGACATCGATGACATGGGTGAGAAACTTCAGCAAAAGGCGCTGAAGTATTTCCCGGAGACCATCGATTTCTTTGCTGAAAAGATCACACTTCTTTTGGCCAGTGGTTATGCCAAGGTATATTTGGTAACTGATCACGGTTTCGTACTGACAGGATTACTGAGTAACGCGGATAAGATTTCTCTTTCACTAAAGGGTGATTGTGACAAGGCAGAACGATATGTCCGCACAGAAACAAAGCAAACTGATCTGACGCTTGGCCTGATCGAGGTAGAAAAGAGCTACAAGCAATTCGACTACCTGTATTTTGCAAAGAACATCAGTCCATTCAAGACTCCGGGGTTGTACGGCTTCTCCCATGGTGGTGTATCACCCCAGGAGCTGGTGACACCGTACTTCTGCTGGGAGAGGTCCGGAGCATCAGCTGCTTCACTGTCTGTATCAATTGAAAACAAAGTGGACCTGAAAGATGTCACTGGCGATCTGTTTTTAATCAAGATTCAGGGCGACAAGGGTGCTGGAGATTTATTCTCCATGGACCGGAGGGTCTACCTGGTATTTTTTGCTAACAAGGAGCAAGTGAATAAAAGCGATGTGTTTAACATTCAACGGAATGAGCGGGTAACCAAAGAATATACGTTTGATGGCCATTCGGAACTCGAAATCCACCTTCTGGATGCTGCCACCAAGCAGCAACTCGACCGGGCCGTTGTTACACAAAATAATGACAGAGATTTAGGCGGGCTTCTCTAATGATAAGGAACTGATTATGGCAGTATTGAATGACTTGGACATAAAACTTCTGGAGCACTTCCGAGGGTACGTGGTCAAGAAGGATCTTGTCCGCTCCGTGAAGGTTGGGGCAAATGTGCCGGTATTTGTTCTTGAATACCTGATTGCCAACTCGTGCTCCACGGATGATGAAGAAAAAATACGCACCGGCATGGAGAACGTTAAAAAGGTTCTCAGTGAGCACTATGTGAATCCCGAAGAGAGTTCTCTGATTCATTCAAAGATTCGTGAAAAAGGCCGGTATAAGATCATCGACAAGATTTCCGTCGAGTTGGATTCTAAAAAGGATATTTACTGGGCAAAACTTCAGAACAGTAACATTAAAAACGGAAACATCAGCGATGTCTTGGTAAAGCAGCATGAAAAAATGCTGATGGGCGGCATCTGGGCGATTATTGATGTGGAGTATGATCCTAACATAAAAATAGGTCAGAATATTTTCCCGTTTGTAATTACCGAGATTAAGCCGATCCAGCTATCCAGCTTTGACAACAGCAAGATCATTAATAAGCGCAAGGAATTCACCAAAAGCGAATGGCTCGACATCCTGTTACGAAGCTGCGGCTATGAGCCAAGTGCGGAAGGCGTCTCTAATCGTATCAAAATGCTCCTGCTGTCCCGATTGCTCCCAATGGTTGAGTCAAACTTCAACTTCATTGAGCTGGGGCCACGATCAACAGGTAAATCCTTTGTCTTTAAAGAACTTACGCCCTACGCCGTTTTGATTTCAGGTGGTCAGGGAACAGTTGCCAAATTATTTGTCCATGGCTCAACCGGCAAAGTCGGTGCAGTGGGGCAATGGGATGCCATCTGCTTTGATGAAGCCACTGACAAGATATTCAAAGATAGAGATGCCGTTCCTCTCATGAAGGACTACATGGAATCAGGATCTTTCTCCCGGGCCGGTGCCGGTGGTGAGATCACGGGTGTCGCTTCCATCATCCTGAATGGAAATATCAATCAGCCGGTTGAGACGGTTCTGCAAACCTCGCACCTGTTCAGTCCGCTATCCGAGGAGGTTAACAGCGACACCGCCTTCCTCGATCGTATCCATTTTTACCTGCCCGGCTGGGAAATGATCAAGTTTTCCCCTAAACACTTCACCTCCAGCTTTGGATTCAGCACCGACTACTTTTCCGAGGCTCTTAAGTCGTTGAGACGGGTCACCTATACCGATGCGATTGAAAAACATTACTCCCTTGGAGCTCACCTGAAACAGCGTGATACCAAGCCGGTTAAAAAGACGGTTTCCGGGCTGATTAAGCTTATGCATCCGGATGGTGAATACACCAAGGAAGACATCAAAGAGTATGTCGAAATCGCGCTGGAAATGCGTCGCCGTGTAAAAGAGCAGCTCAAGCGTATCGGTGGTATGGAATTCTGGGATACCAACTTTTCTTACATCGATAAGGAAACTCAGGAAGAGAATTTTGTCGGTCTCCCCGAAGAAAAAGGATCACATCTTATCGAGAGTACTCCGCTGTCGCCGGGGATCTGTTACACCAGCACAAGTGATGGTGAAAACGTTGCTCTTGTAAGAATTGAAAGCGTCGCTGTTGCAGGATCTGGAAAGTTGAATATAACTGGGGTCAACAACACGGCGGTGAAGGAAAATATTAAAAATACCTATCAGTACATCAAGGCCAATGAAAAAACGATCCTGAGTGATAAACACTCGCTTAAGAATTTTGATATCACAATACAGGTTACCAACCTTCTGGGGGCTGCGATTTCATCTGGAATAGGTTCAGCCGTTTACATCGCCATCGTATCGGCTCTCTATAAAAAGAACCTTAAGGCTGGTCTTGCTGTCCTCGGAAATATATCAGTCGGTGGTGCCATCGAACGGGCGATCAATTTTGCGGACAAGGTCACCATGCTCTCCGAAAACGGGGCAAAGAGCGTTATTGTCCCGATGGACAATCTGAATGAGTTGTCAAATGTGCCACCCACTGTCCTTGGAAACACGGACGTACCGTTCTACCAGAGCAACCAAATGCTGATGCAGAAGGCAATACTGTTAGATTAGTCACGATGAGCCCCCCCTCCCCCGGCAAAGCCGGGGGTATGTGTGACTTTTTCCCCTGACCAGAGCAGTGGCTCGAAAAGGAGCTGAAACGGGATTACCGCATCATTACCGCAGAGAAGCGCCTTGAGCAGGTCGCTCAGGATTTTGTCCAATTGATTGCACCTGATCATTTACCATGTGAACAAATTCAAGAATCTGCTTGAGCGATTCGCCGGACTGAACAGAAAGCTTTGCAGCTTCTTCAATCTATACTCCGGCCTGTTCCACATTGTGGATATTCTTACGCGTACCTTCCTGAATACCTGTGATGGCCTTACCCACTTCCTGGGTAGCCGTCATGGTCTTTTCAGCAAGTTTGCGCACTTCATCGGCAACATGGCAACAATGAATTTGCCAATAAACACTCGCATATTAATGGCATTGAAAGCTTTTTTGCTTTCGCCAAGACGCGCATTGTGCGCTTTAGAGGATTGGCAAAACACACTTTTTACTTTCATTTGAAAGAATGCGAATTCCGGTTTAACCACAGAAACGAGGACCTTTACAAACTCGTCCTCAAAATGCTCAGGGAAATGCCTCTCAGCTAGGCATGACCCTAAATATATATTGCTACTTAATGCAAGAAGCGAACTATAAACCACAGTCAGGGCAACAGCGCACGACAGGGCATTTAGCTATTTAACTTAATGATTTAAGCATATTACCAAACAAATCTAGATCAAAACGCTAGAGATCTCAGCGATGACAACTGAAGGGGATAGTCTTGATAGGGGGTGAAATGCCTTTATCGAACTCTCTCACCCCCGAGAAATCCGGGGCTTTATAAGTCAAAATCTGCAGCGTATCACAGTGCATAACTTTTTAATCTGCTGGCATACTAGACGGTTAGAGCCGCAAGGTGTTGCCCTGGTGTCTATTAACACCTTGAGACTTTTTTTGCGTTGCGGATCAGGAGGAGCCCTTGGCAAAACATGGGACATCGAATATTTTTACTGCAGACCAATGCTGCCAGTTTACCAGCTTTGCCTTTACACACGCCTGCTGGACAATGGAATCCGCATCTCCATGGACGGCTGGGACCATTGGCTGAACAACGTGCTTTCGTTTCCAGACGGTCTGTCGGAACGCATTACAATAAGTTCTGTCTCAAAAGGCCACATCATGTCGACAAGCGACCCACATGGAACGGATAAGAGTGCGGAAGAGCCCATTCCGCAGACCAGCCTTGACGTTTTGTTATGGAAGCTGGATCTTCTTGAAACTATCATCAATGAGCTGCCTAACCCGGTGTTCGCCAAAAACAGCGATACCCGGTTCTGTTTTTTTAATAAGGCATACGAATCATTTTTTTCCGTCCGGCGGGAAGAGCTGCTGAATCGTACTGTGCTGGAGCTCGACTACTTGAGTCCGGAAGAGCGGTGGCAATATCAAAAAGAAGATGCGGAAGCCATCCGGAGCGGTGGCGAGGTACATTACGAAACCTCCTATAAAACAGGCCGGGGCCAATGTTCCTCCCTGTACTGGGCAAAAGGCTTTGTCACGCCCGGGTTTAAGCAAAAAGGTCTCGTGGGCGTCATTGTCGACATATCGTCACAGAAACGCCTGGAACAGGAACTGGCGCGCCGCGTGAAGGAATTGGAAGAGGTCCGCAGGGAACTTCGCCAGCTGAGCCTGACGGATGAACTGACGACACTGCCGAACCGCCGTTTGTTCGAAATGCGTCTTCAGGAAGAGGTGCTCATTGCTAACCGTCACAATGTGACGATCAGCCTGTTCATGGTGGATATCGACAACTTTAAGAACATCAATGATCGCTTCGGCCATGACGCGGGCGACGCCATCCTGCGTGATTTCGCCAAGGTTTTGCGCCGCACATGCCGTGAGTCTGACCCTGTCACGCGTTTCGGCGGTGATGAATTTATCGGTTTATTGCCGTTGGCGTGCCTCCATGATGTGCGAACTCTGGCAGAACGCATCCGCAAAACGGTTAAGGACTCCTGTGTGCTGCCTGATGGAAGGCGGCTGACGGTGAGTATCGGGATTGCAGAATTTCAGTGCGGCGAGAGCGGTGAACAGTTCAAAAAGAGAGTGGACGCAGCTTTGTACCGGGCCAAGAAGAACGGCCGCGATCAGGTGTCCGAATGATGCAAGTATCGAAAAACTGAAGAAAGACGCAACAGTTGTGCGGATTGTGCGAGTACTGTGCGAGTAATACGGTTTGAAGGACCGAGAATCTCGGCCTCTCTGCGCCGTCGCACGGCGCACACGTCGCACAGTGACTTTTTTGTTATCTGCAATCGTAGTTATTTTTTTGATACTTCAAATGTGTTTTTTTGCGCATAAAAAAAAACGGAGAAAAATCCCTCACCCCGCGGCTCTGGCAATGATGGTCGCAAAGCGTTATCCCTGTTTCAGGCGCCTATGTATGGTTGGCCTGCAATTACAATAATTATTCAGATAAATTCACTCACGCAATAAAGCGTAGTGTCAGATTGCCGATAAGAGAATAATAACAACGCATCCATTCCGGCATGGAGAACAAAATATGTTCAAAGAGTGCAGCATCAAGTGGAAAGTCCTTGGCGTAGCCCTGATCGGTCCGCTGGTTATTGCTGTTATCATGGCCTGGGAAAGGCTGGACGACATCCACCGTGGCGCTGAAGACGCCATTCTGGAAAAAAGCCGTACCATCGTGCTTATGGCTGAGGCCACTCGCAATGAGATGGCGCGCAAGCTTGAGCTGGGTATAATGAAGCCTTTTGACCAGCTGCCAGCCGACAAGGTTCTTGATGCTGTTCCTGTGGTCACGGCCATGCGCATGGCTGCCCAGAATTCAAAGGAAGCTGGCTACGAATTCAGGGTCCCAAAGGTGCAGCCGCGCAACCCTGTAAACACTCCCACAGAACTTGAACTCAAGGTGTTGAAGCAGCTTGAGGATAAGGGGCTGTCGGAAGTAGTTATTCGCGAACCAGACAAAATCCGCTTTTTCCGTCCCATCCGGCTCACCAAGGAATGCCTTTTCTGCCACGGCAACCCCGCCGGGGAAAAGGACGCCATTGGCGGCACCAAGGAAGGCTGGAAAGAAGGCGAAATTCACGGTGCATTTGAAGTTATCAGCTCGCTGGAAAAGGCCAACAAGCAAACGTCTATGGCCAAAATCAGCGTCACAGCGTGGACGGCTGGCACACTTGCCCTGCTGGCTGCTATTGCATGGATGCTGCTGCGCAGCGGCATAATCAATCCGCTTGATCGTATCAGAAAATTTGCTGGCACTGTTGCGCAGGGCAATCTCAACGCCCGTCCTGACGGAGAATTCCACGCAGAGCTTGCCGATGTGAAGGATGCCATTGAAACCATGGTGGGCAACCTCAAGATCAAGATGGACGAGGCAGACGCCCGTGGCAAGGAAGCAGCAGAACAGGCAGTGCGCGCTGAAAATGCTCTTGTAGTAGCCAACCAGCAGAGAGAACGCGTTTCAACCCTTTTGACCCATATGCAGACGGTGGCCCGTCAAGCCATAACGATTGCGCAACAGGTTTCGCAATCGGCAGAGGCCCTTGCCACGCAGGTTGAACAGGCCACCTCTGGCGCGCGGCAGCAGCAAACCCGGTCTTCTGAAACTGCCACGGCCATGGAAGAAATGAACGCAACTGTTCTTGAAGTTGCGCGCAGCTCCACCAGTTCGGCTGCCAGCGTTGATCAGGCCCGCACTATGGCCGCCCGGGGTGAGCAGGTGGTTATTGAAGCCGTTAATGCCATTCGCGCTGTACACGCCCAAACCAGCGAACTGCAGGGTGCCATCTCAAACCTTGGCAGCCAGGCCGAGGGAATCAGCCGCATCATGAACGTTATTTCAGACATAGCAGACCAGACCAACCTGCTTGCGCTCAATGCCGCCATTGAAGCGGCCCGCGCTGGCGATGCCGGACGGGGCTTTGCCGTTGTTGCCGACGAAGTGCGCAAACTGGCAGAAAAAACCATGCAGGCCACTAACGAAGTAGGCTCGGCCATCCAGTCCATTCAGCAGGGTACGCAAGCCAGTCTGCAGGGCATGGAAAAGGCAGCTCAGGCCGTTGAGCAGGCAACATCGCTTGCGCACCAGTCCGGTGAGGCTCTCAAGCAGATCGTGGTTCTTACTGAAGACAATTCAGATCAGGTTCGCTCTATTGCCACCGCCGCCGAGCAGCAGTCTGCCACCA
Source organism: Desulfovibrio sp. 1214_IL3152 (assembly GCF_036763055.1). Classification (NCBI taxonomy): domain Bacteria; kingdom Pseudomonadati; phylum Thermodesulfobacteriota; class Desulfovibrionia; order Desulfovibrionales; family Desulfovibrionaceae; genus Desulfovibrio; species Desulfovibrio sp. 1214_IL3152. Next base: position 31,843 of record NZ_JBAIYW010000169.1, read on the forward strand.
GCGAAGAAATCAACCGCGCGGTTGACGATGTGAGCCGCATCGCCACCGAGACCGTTAACGGCATGGCTCAGGCGGGCACTGCTGTTACGCGCCTCGCCGAGCTTGTACATGATCTCGAGGGCCTCATCGATAAACTTGAAGCCGCAGGCAAGGGCCAAAACAAGTAACAAGAGCTTTTCAACAACCTGCCCCAACCACCAGTTCAAATAAGGGGCTCGGTCTCGCAAGATGAGATCATAGCGGCAATGTGCCGCTTGAACTGGCGGCCAAGAAAATGCCTTGGGTTTAAGACACCCTATGAGATTTTTTTGGAGGACGCCAACACCCAAGGAATGGGTGTTGCACTTTGAACTTGAAACCGCGAAGTCAAAAAAACAGGTGTGCGTGCTGTGCGAGCTGTGCGGCGTCTCTATGGCCGAGTTTTCAGGCATTATAGAGACGCCGCTGTAGTCTTTGACGCACACGACGCACAGAATTTATAAGCTAAGACTTGAGCTGTCACTTTTTGACACCTCATCCCAACGCGCAGGAATAAAAGCAATTCCACGCTTATTCTTTCCTCCAATGCTATGTGTCTCCCTCACCTTCCCTGATGCATCACAAACCACCCAGCCTTTGGCTTTTAATACTCCTGACAGAGATTTGCGGTTCACGCCCCTTGCTATTTCATCAACTCTAGGAGTCAGCATAATAAATAGCTCTTCCCCACCATCTTTTATGCGGTAGCCCCACATGTTAGGTTGACTTAAATTGTTATCCACGAGACTTGCATGCCGATCCCATCGTACATACTGAGACTGATTGAGAGCAAAATGATCCTGAATGCGTTTAAGCACCTTGGCCATTTCCAAGTCGCCAGAACCACCACGTTGCTCCAACCAAATCTTGAACCATCGCTGGGCGGATGCATAGGCTTCTCCTTTACTAAAGGGAAGGATGCCCCACTCAATTGCTGCTTCACCTGCACTAGCAATGAGTCCAAACTTACGGGCGACCCGCCTAACTTGCCCAGAAGCATCAGAGGATACGTTTAACGAAACGAATTCATCTATTTTTTTAAGCAAGCTCTCTTGGTTCTGCTCACTTCCTTCACAATACTTGGCTATAAATGCTCTTAAAGCCGTTCCGTAACTATTACTACACGCATCTGCAAGGGCGACACTTAATGATGCCGGATCAGCATTCTCATGCAGATTAGCAAACATGTTCTCACCTGTGCCTCCGTCGATTGGCAAATCAATAATTCTCACTGCCTGTCCTGCCATGGCGCGCTGCTTGCCTGACTCTTCAATTTTGTCATTGATTGTAAGCTCGCCCGTGGAAAGAAAATTTAATCTCCAGGTCAAGGGATCACGTAGTGAGGCATCAGCACGCATACGAGATCTTCCTTGGCCATTGGGAAGCATATAAGCCACTTGACTTACGACTTCTGCCGTTGCCTGACCGACCTCATCAAGAACTAACAGGTTGTCATTATGCATGGCCGCCGTGTGTTCAAGAGCATTGTGAGTACTACGCCACTGGCGCAAATACCCACGATTTCCACCCCCACCGCACACGCTACCTGCAACAAGGGCTAGCGTTGTTTTACCGGTCGACGATGCCCCATAGATATGCAGCCCCCCACCTTCCATGTCACATGGACGAAGGAGCGGTCCCGTCAAGGCATAACTGGTTGCTAACACTAACAAAGAATTGCCCGCGCATAGCTTACCTATGCGCTCCTGCCATAATTGTAGATCCCCACTAATGTTGTGCAGAGTATCTGTGGTTTCAGCGAGATAGATTTTTTCGGATAAAGATGCTCCGAACTGCTCGTCTGGCAAAACGTATGTGGCCTCATGCCAGCCGACCTTGTCTAGCTGTAGATATATGGTATCCTCTGGGGCACCGTATTGGATGTACTCCATAAGAAGACTATTCGCCTTGGGGTACATGGCAATTTCGAGCCCATGGTCCGATAAGATGGAGCGGACTAATTCACCACGTCCCGTGCAGTCTCTCATGTTAATCGGCAACTGCTTTCTTTGCCCGTCAGGAGCCGTAAATTCGACAAGTCTTGCCCACCCAACACCGCTAGAATTTCTCATCTTTCCCAGTATCTTGAGCGGACTACAAATATATATACCATCATTTTCTTGGCCATCATTTGGCGTATAGAACACGCCGGTATCTCTAAGCTGAAATGATGTTGCAACAATTTCGCGGTTGGCTTTTTTTTTGAAAAACATATCCCCAGGAGAGCGAACATTGCATTTCCTATTACACTGATACACTTCCTGAATGTACTCACAGGTAATTTTTCGATCTGCACATTTTGCTTGAGCAATTTTATTTTCCGTTTCCTGATAAGAATATCCAGGGTAACCCAGACTGAATTCATGAATAATAGGGCGGGCCACATTCCCCAAGGATATAAAAACGCCTACCATTCTGAACCATTCTGGCTCAGAGAGTGTGTCCTGATTTTCCCAACAATGCTCAATAAAGGAACATTCCAAAATGGCATTAATGGCTTCCTTTGATTGCTTGCCTTGGCGCAGAAGAGTTTCGATAGCCATTGCCGCATCATACCAGTAACTCATGTCTGTTATGTTGGGCGCGGCAGTATCTATCGAGGTATTTCGTGGCTGACAAGTAAGTAAGATCAGCTCATCTTTAGGTAAGTTCATTAATTCTTCATACGAAATTTCAACTTTATACTTCCCATCTGGCCGAAGGATGTTGGGCGCACGCAGTAGTTTGCCTTTCCCTCCACTATACAGTTGTGTATCAAGGCATCCCCCATCGATACTCGCGAGAGGTATTTTAAACGTCCGTGTAAGCATAACTTTTTGAATCTGTGGTAGATATGGGTGTCCATCCTCCCCTCCATAAATTGCAGCTGGGATTTCAAGGTGCATGCCTTTTCCCCCGCTAAGAAAATATCGCAGAGATCGAGGATTAACTTTGTACCGAGTTTCCAGATAAAATACGATGTCTTGTACAATCGAGATAGACCGCTTTGGGTTCTCTTTGCAATCGATATCCATCCAAAGAGAGCCGTAGCGAGTTGGCTCCGGCTTACCTTTTTCAGGCTCATAATCAAAGCTCATGGTGCTGAAGGCCGAATAGCCTTCCTCAATAGCCTTTGCCTTGGCCTCTGCTGTGTCAGAAATAAAAATCCATGGCCTGCCTTTGTCTGGGTTGCCCGCGTAAATACATTTAGGATTATCCATGATAAAACCTCCGCCTTACAAACAGTAGATTATCGATTAAAAAGGATCGATTATGTTTGTTTAGGCATATAATAGTAGCGCTCATAAAAACCATAGGCCGCAGGCGTAGCTGCGGCCTATGCTGGTTGTTATTACAAGGACTACTCATTCACTGTATTTTCAATCAGCTCCTATGAAGACCATATTGTCGTAGCCACTGAACAAATGTCTCACGCTCATAGCCAATCTTTTTACCCACACGGACACGTACTTCTGGGCCTTCGCCCTTATAGTCAATATTGTTCAATGTTTTTGCGGAAAGCAGTCCTCCCAGATGTTTGGCTGCTTCCTCACGGGTAAAGACTGGCGGCAGTGCTGATTTTAAATTGGTAAAAAATATGTCTGTTGTAATCATCGGGCACCTCAAGTGTTAAGATCATGGTTTTGTACAAACGGACTTACACATACTATGGTCATAAATAATCTCTAACGATAATTATCATTCCGAACAGTCAAACGCATGAGTACTTGCCGCAACGATATGGGGGAATGAATTAGGTGAGCTTCTTAACTAAAAAGGCCTGTATATTTTTCAGGGCAGAAATATTGTCCAAGCAATGAAAAAATATGAATAATGTAGTCTAAGCATAAAAAAGTCGTCTACAGACCTGCTGTAGACGACTTTTTATAAATTCAGTTGAACTTTTGGCCCGTTTTATAAAACTACTTAAATAATGGATGCATCAAACACATCCGCGGTTTATTGGGCACAGAAAGTTGAGTTAAAATATTGTGCTGCTCCAAGAGATCCAAAGCAGGGAAAATTTTGTCAACAGTGCGGACCCCAGAATTTTGGGCAATATCCCTCGACGTAAATGCATGATGTCGATGCCTCCTAACCCATTCAAGGATTTTTTTTGCATCATCGACGGCCTGAAATCCTACTGGAGAAAGTGCATACTCTGCCTGTGGCAGCATTGCCCTGGCTATCTGAATTCCAGCTTGCATAGTTCGCTGTGATATATCGCATTTTTCTGGTTCATCAACTCGCCAAGCATGTATTATGCCGGCGATTCTGGCGGCAGTTCCGGCTAATTTATCAGCAAAAAACTTCAGACTATCATGGCACGAATTGAGATAATTGTTAGATCGTAGCTCATTCTGAAAACTCTCAATCTCTTGTCGCGCTGGGGGAGTTAGCTGAATTCTAAAAATCTCTCGGTTGGACTCTTGAGTATAATTTCTCTCCAGCATTGATGTCAGTTTGCGAAAATATACTGCAGCTGCCTCTGTATTAAGAGTTTCCGGAGTTGCACATGGTGCCCCGGTGGGTGAGACAAAATAAGGTAAAAACCGTGCAGGCAACCCCGAAGACATTAGCTTGGGATTTTTATACAACTCTGCTGCCACGCCAGGCTGTAAGAACACGAGAATGTTTAAAAAAGCGTTTGGAACGCTTACAATGCCACCAGGAACAGTTCCATCGTAAAAATCTTCCATCCCGTAGCTTTTCAGAAAAATTTTGGGGTCAAACTTCGAGTCTTTCATCTGCTTAATCAGGGTCGTTCCCTCTGGCTGAATAATTGCTTGTCCCCCACCAGCCCCTGCCATTAAACGCATCAGCTTTTTTTCAGTGAATCCATCGGCTAAAAACGTCGGAGAGTCTGAGTGAGTATTCGTCTGATTTGAAATCACAGCTAATTTTTCTGAGGCCTCACGTGCCCCCTTAAAAAATAATTCAAGGTCGATCCCAGTTTCATCCTTTTGGGCGTCTTTCAGGGCACTTCTAAGTAGCGCCGATTTTGCGATGCGATTCGCTTGCTTTATGATTTCGCTATGCTGTTGTGACGAGGCTTTCTTGGCCAGATACTTCGACATGAGTTTTTCTTGAAATTTTTCAAGCGGTGCATTCATGAATCTATGCACGAGGCTTTTATTTTGTCCAGGACTAGCAATCATCAGCTGATACAGAATTACTGCCTCGAACCATTCTGGGCGTATTAAGACACAATACCTTCCACGCATTGCAGAATTTATATAGCCAAGCATTGCAACTAATACGCATTTTTCGCTCCATCCAGACACTATTGAAAAGTGTTGTGCAACATTTTTCAAGCTTGATGGTATTGCTTCCCAGGCAATATCCTGTAAATGTACAGGATTCTGCTGCATTTGCATCATAGGACGCTGCGCCAGAGCATTGTATTGGAGGTTTAATTGAGTTTGATCATAATTGTCCTTGACTACTGTTTGAAATCTTTTGTAGCCGTCATGAAAACCGCAAACAGCATTCATATAAGCGGTGTACTGAGAGACTTGATCAATATATGGAGTGCCCACTAGTGACGGATTATTGTACGGGACGATCTGATTTGAGTACATTATGAAACCCTCCTCCTGCTGCGGCAGCCCCGCAGCAGGAAATTAATATTTATTGGTGTGTAATCTATTGCGCATCCACACGTTGATTTTGCATTTCCATTACATGATTGCCTTGTGAAGCAATCTCAATTGGCCTAGGTGTCATTGGCAACTGATCTGGCCCCATGAGGTTGTACTTTGATATGACAACCTTATTTTCAACAATTTCTGCTTTTACAAAATCATCTTCTGATGCTTGCGAAAAAGCATTCTTAAGCTGTTCTTGAACAGAATCTGGGAAAGACCCAAGCTTGAGGATTTCGTAGCAAGGTTGCCAATCACCTGCCTGTACTTCCCCTGAGTTGTATGCTTCCAGGAGGTGCGCTTTCAATTGCGTACGATTCAAGTTTAGCTTGATCATCACCTCCAGAGTTGGTTGGTTTTTTTTCACCAGTTCCAAAAACTGCTTGTGCTCTTGTGCGAACTCATTTTTTGACTTTCTTTTTGCCATGATTTTGCCTCTCTTATTGAAGTGGTTTTATCCTTTTTCCAACATGTAGCTCTTCACATCTTCCCAAGCATATCGCACTGAACGACCAATTTTGCTGTAGGTAATTCCACGGCATTTATGACGGTCTTGGCGAAGTTTGCTTAGGCTTAAATTTGTTTCTTTGGCCACTTGCGTCTCGGTGAGCCAATGGGAATGGTAAATTTCGTTGCTCATTGATTTCCTCCAAATAAAAAATGGGCCCTGAGTTTCCTCAAGGCCATACAAGCATCTGTGTGGCAAAAAGAGAAAGAAATTAGAATTAAATCGAAATTTCTTATTCAGTGCTGGAGTTGCCCCCATTTATACCGCCGCTCTAACTAGGGAGGAGGTGCTGGAACTATGGCTGGAACTAGTACTAAAACAAGCTCAACGGTGGAGACCTGAAAAAGGCCACACGGGTAAGGCTTCCACGCTACAAAGAAATCAGCATTGGTGCTCTGACGGGTTTGAAATTGCCTGCGACAACGGTGAGCGGGTCACTGGATACTTGCGACCGGGAAGTGATTGCCTATTCCGCCACTACTGGCGGGTACAGTGCTGACATGGCGGAAAGCGTCATGCTGGCACGCGTTGAAAAACGGCTTGGAGATGTCAAAACATTGCGGCCATTTGAATGGCTCTCCGACAACGGATCCTGCTACACGGCAAGAGAAAGAATAACTTTTGCCGCCGCGCTGGGCATCGTTAGCAAGTTTACTCCAGTTCGCAGCCCCCAAAGCAACGGCATGGCTGAAGCTCTCGTCAAAACATTCAAACGGGATTACGTCTTCTGCAACGACAGATCGGATGCCGAAACAGATGGCGCAGCTTCTCGGTTGGTTTGAAGACTATAATGAAAATGCCCCACATAAGGCCCTGCGGATGCTCTCACCTCGTGAGTTTATCCGTTCATTGCAAAACTTGGAGTGTCCGGTTTAGCAGGGACAACTCCAAGTGCTATTTTGCAGAAATAGGGATCACCCTTGCTTTATCTATACATTTCTGTGCATTTTGGTATACAAAATTAACTTTTCGTGTACAACTATCAAAGTGTTCACATTTTCCATTCTTAGAAGTTAGAGAATGCTTTTTATCTTTATCAATAAAATTCAAACAGTTATTGTAAATATCATCACACGGTGCTAGGATTTTTTGTCCATCTCTATTTTCATTATGAAAGTTTTTTAATAATTTCAGTTCTAATAGTTTTATTAAAAGAGAAGCACCTTTTATTTTCCCCGAAGCGCATTCGTGTGAATTGTAAAAGCTTGGGCTGTCGGGAGACTTGCCCATGCCTGCCCAGTAAAATGCATGTTCTCCTAGATGGTTATAATCCCAGCTCCATAATCCAACAGCCCTGCTAATATCTGACGACTTCGGAATATATTCTGTGCCCTCAGGGAGATAGCCTCTAACTAAACGCTCGACTTCTTCTAGAGAAAGGCTGATTTTAGCTCCAATGCATTTGAGAACATGCCTTCTTGCAGAGATGTGAAGAGCAATTTCATCTTGAATTTTTGAAAAATCAAAGCCTTCATCAAGTAAATTCAGCGATAATGTCAGATTTCCGCAACCATCGACAATTTCAGACTGATGTGGCGATATGCCAACTTTAAATTTGCTGCAGTCTTGCTTTATTAATAGAACGTCGGAGTTAATATACACAGAGTTTTCATTTCTATTCAATCCGTTAAGGATATAATCCATTGGGATAGGACATATCAACTTGTGTGCGTTGTATCCATATTTGTAAGATGCTTGGTATAAAGTGCGTATACAATATTTCCCTCGCTCACTATCTCCAATATTATCCATTATTTCATTATATTTACTCTTATTATTACTGCAATTCGGAAAATTCGCATTCAAAATGCACACATAAATTACATGAGAAAGTATATCTTTTTTATCATCACATTCAATTTTATCAACAAGTCGCTCAAAAATAAATTCTGATGCATTAAAAATATCACGACACAAAATTTTGTTTTTTGATAAAAGGTGTCTTTTTAAATATTCATAATGCCAGAATTGGAGTCTTACGTTGTTTAGCGCTCTTGTATTAAGCCTTGCTTGTTTTTTGTCCACAGGATTTCTTCCTTAAAATAATGTTCTCAGCAACCAGCGCAGCTCTTTAAACGCTTCATCCGCAAGGTGTGCGTTGCGTTGAGTCATTTGAGGGCTTCCATGAGTTAGCATCTTTGTAATGTGTACAAATCTACCTGTCTACTTGAAGCCAGAAATGAAGCATATGCGTGGCGTAATCCATGCAAGCGGGAAAATCTTCGGGTAAGTCTGCATTTTTTTGACCCGAGCTGCAATCCGGCAAAATCAGATCGTTTGTTACCATTTTTCCTGGAAAATATAGGGAATATCAGTACGTTCAATTTCAGTGCGGATTTTTTGTGCCACCTGTCCTCGGTATACGCTCTTTTTTACCTTTCTTAGATGCGTCTCCGCGTAAAGTGATGAAGCCCATTTCAAAGTCAATGTCGCTCCAATGAAGGTTAAGTAAGGCACATTTCTGCATACCAGTGGACAATGCGAACCTCAGGAAAGCTGCTGCGTTTTGGTCCTCCTCTTTGTCTAACGTTTCAAGGTATCTCTTAAGCTGATCTGCCGTCAGATGCGCGTCATACTTACCAGCTCTGCCAAAGGTACTCACCGGACAGAGCATCTAGTGCTACTTTCGCCATGAACTCCGCTGAATAATTCCGTCTCGTTAACATTGAAAACAATCCTCTGACCAGCCCCGTTTTTTTGTGCCAGGTTAAATGTTAGTGGTAGATTTTTTGTGGTTCTGCTTCTGCCGCCTGTATGGCTGAAAATTCTGGCGGAGGCGAGATTGGTCCCATTTCTCCTCTTTGGGGAGGGGTAAAAACTGTCAATGGTGCAGGAGGTCTACCGTTAAGGGAGCGATGCGGCCTACGGTGGTTGTAGTGCTGGCGCCAGTTTTCGATAACTACTTCGGCTTCCTGTAACGTCGTAAACACCTCGCCGTCTAGCAGCTTGTCCCGAAGCTTGCCGTTAAAACTTTCGCAGTAACCATTTTCCCAGGGGCTGCCCGGTTCAATGTACTGCGTCTGCACAGACAGATTTGCCAACCATTCTTTTAAAGCTGACGCTACGAATTCTGGACCGTAGTCCGAGCGAATGTTATCTGGTCTGCCATGCGTCAGAAACAACTCTGCCAGAACGTGCATTACTTGCTCTGCACGAATTGTGCGGGCCACATGTAGCGCCAAAAATCACAATCCGTCGTAATGATTTCATTAGAGGACTATTCTGGACTCATGGAAACCGCACACCTATTGAGATCACCAGCTAATGCCCAGAGATTACGTGATTCTTTAGCGAGTTGTTCTTCTGTGGAGCAGCATGACTTGGTGGATTGAGCATGGCTTGGGATGCCTACTGTTACTGGCCGCAGGTGGACAGGAAAAAGCTGAAGCGCAGTAACGAGCTTATCCGCGATGCGATGCGCTCACCATCGGACGGGCTGGGGAAGCCAGAAGCGTTACGCTTTGACTTAACAGGATGCTGGTCACGGCGTATCGACCATGAGCATCGGCTGGTTTACAAGGTAGATTCAGAAAGGAACACGCTGATAATCGTGCAGTGCCGGTATCACTACTAAGCGCATTTTGGGGCACGGTTCTGGTCCTAAAAACTTGACTAGGGTGTGCCACAAAGTTATACACAAAGTGCGAGTGAGAAAAATTATTCTTCAAAAATAGCAGACGCTTACTGCATGCTTTGTTTTGTACGTGCCAAATCCCGCCCTCGGCACCAGTGATTACTCTCATAAAGCCCCGTAAAGCTCTAAAAGCCTTACGGGGCTTAACTTTTATCTTCTGCAATACTCTCGAATAATCTTGCAACCTCTTTTGACATACCCCTGCTGTGGGGGTATATTTGGGGGTAGCAAGGCAGAAAAACGAACACGGCCTTTCGTGATACCCCCAGTGCGCGAAAGCCTTGTTCCAGCCTATCTTACTCGTGACTGGGTGAACACCGGGAACTACCGTTTCCGCATGTCTGTGACAGCAGGCCGGACCACCCTGGACAAGGAAGCCTTGCAAGAAGAGTTGACGGAAGTATTTCACTTTGAAGGCTTGGCAGACATTGATGTGGACGCCCTGTTGACTCGCTGTGAGCTCACTGGCGAGCCTTTCGAGCGCTTGTCTGTTTTGCCAATTAAATGAATCCAAAGGAGAATTGCAGTGAAATGTTGATATGGCCTTGTGTCTGACCAAGCAGATACAGAGAAATTGACGGCGTTTTTGAGACAACTTGCAGTGTGCGCCTTCTGTGGTGATTGCGGTTGACTGTTCAGGCTGGGTAACGTCGTGCAGTGTGCAGGACACGAAGGATCTGCACTTCGGATTTAACAACCCGGTATGCAATAAAATACGAAAAATCAGTCAGTACAAGCTCACGAGTACCTGCGACCCTGCCAGCCCTTCCCCGCGAAGAAAGCACGGCAAGACTTTGCCCAGCATTCCATATGCATTGGGCTACTTCCTTTGCGGCATCCAAATCCTTTTCAGACAGATATCCCGCTATAGCGTGCAAATCCTCCAAAGCAAGGGCGAGCCAACGCACAGACCTAGTCTGCATGGACACCCCAACGGGTAAAGGCTTCCTTCACCTCTTGGTCAGAAGCAAATTTTCCCGCATCCGCCTGACGAACACCTTCCTGAATGGCCTCGACCTGCCAGGACTGTTCGGCAACATACTGCCTCACCGCTTCCGCTACCAGCCAAGAGCGAGAGCGTGAAGTAGCTGCGGCAAGCTTTTCAAGTCGCGCCTGCGTATCCGTATCCAATCTAGCTGTAACTGTGGACATGGGGACCTCCTGTGTCTTTATTGTGTACATTCAAATTAAACGTGTCAAGCAGACACATTGGAGGAAAGATGCACACAACACCAACTTCCGAACTCGATTGCCTCCAGTCCGCCGATCTTGACGCAGGACTGGTTTTTAGCGGCAAGCCCTCGGGCACCTTGGTCAGGGGTTACGCTACTCCATCGGCCTATACTCCAGCTACTGATCTTGGCTATATATTCCACGAATCCAGCCGTGATATGGTGGTCTGGTTTCTCAGTTTGCGGGAACCGCTCTATGTCTTTGGTCCCAGTGGATGGGTAATCATCCCCTTTTTAGTAGCTCTCCAAAGTAGAGCCTATGCCGCCAGCTTATGTTTCATAGCTGGAGTGATGCCGCCAATGCCCATGTTTGGTCGCTCATTGTTATATGTCCACAGCCAGGCCGTAGCAAATCCCTGTATTTCTTCCAGGGATTCAAAGATATACTGATTCAGCCAATCATAACGAACTGTTCGGTTGTAGCGCTCGATGTAGGCATTCTGCTGTGGTTTTCCCGGTTGGATATGCCGTATTGCAATGTTCCGCTTCTCTGCCCACGATAAGAGCCTGGCACTTATGTATTCCGGGCCGTTATCGCAGCGAATTTCTTGCGGGCAGCCACGCCACTCGATGATTTGCTCCAGTGTTCGCACCACGCGTTCGGCTGGAAGCGAGAAGTCTATCTCAATCCCAAGCCCTTCACGGTTAAAGTCGTCAATAACGTTCAAAAGCCTGATCGTTCGCCCGTCCCGGAGTTGGTCATGCATAAAATCCATTGACCATACCTGATTAGCAGACTCCGGTACGCTTAATTCCTCAGGTTTATCACGCTTGAGACGTTTTCGAGGCTTGATGCGCAAGTTCAGCTCCAACTCTCGGTAAATTCGATACACGCGCTTATGGTTCCAGGCATACCCTTTTACGTTACGCAAATAGAGAAAACAGAGACCAAATCCCCAGTTGCGCTGCACTTGCGCCAGTCCAAGAAGAAGCTCAGCAATCAGGCTGTTCTCGTCAGAAAGCTTATGTTCATAGCGATAGCAGCATTCACTGACCTGAAATGTCAGGCAAGCTTTGCGAATACTGAGCTTACGCTCGGAAACGGCTCTTTTGGCCATCTCAACGCGTTGAGATGGCCTCACCAATTTTTTTCAAGGGCTTCCTGCAAGACATCGTGGCGGAGTTGGACATCGGCATACATCCGCTTCAGACGGGCATTTTCTTTTTCCAGCTCTTTCATTCGTGCCATCATGGATGCATCCATACCGCCGAACCTGGCGCGCCATTTATAAAAAGACGCACTACTCATGCCGTACTCGCGGCAAAGTTCTGGAACGGGCACCCCATTTTCGGCCTGTTTTAAAATCGCCAAGATTTGACTGTCCGTGAAGCGTGACTTTTTCATTGTAAAATCTCCAGATTGCTTATTCTCGGAAATTCTACTTTGAAATGCTACTTTTTTCTGGGGGGATTACCCAGTAGGCTCATCGGTATTCATTCTACTACTGCGTTCATCTTTTGCCGCCACAAACCAGCCTGCGGGAGCAGGCTGAGGATGAACAGACTATAGCCGTGCGCCATGCCGTTTAAACCGTATGCGCGAACATAGCAAAAACGGGATCGGGACCCGCTTTTTCATCCCCCCGTTCAACGCACGACTCTTTCATACATTTGTTCTCATTCCCCTGCCCTGCTCCAATCCGCTTTGCGCGCGTACATTCGTACATTCCCATGCGTCAACGGGATAGAATCTTGCCCGCGCGCCCATAGACTGCTCCTGCTGGCGGCTTTTTTATGCGCAGCGAACGGCACGCAGCAACCATTGGCGAGGTCAGCGGTTATTGCTGCCTGGCCTCACCTTTGTTACGCAAAAACACAATAATACAACATAAAAGTTAAATTTTTTGAACGAATAGCTTTGTTATGTTGTTTTATAACGTACGGTTGATCAACACTCAAATTGGAGGGAACATGTTCAAACGCAGTTTACTTGCCATGGCTTTGACGTTGGCTCTTTCAGTATCCGCACTTGCTGCGGATAACGGTTTCTACATGGGATTGAAGTTTATCGATTCCATCCAGAGCACAGGAAATGTCTCCAAAGGCGGCGCCATCGATTTTTTTGAGGTAGACAGCTACACACAGAACACTGTCGGCGGCGGCGTTTTTGTCGGCTACGACTTCTACCCCATGCATCAGGTGCCTGTCCGCGCTGAAATCGAATACGCCATCCGCACCAACAGCAAAACTGAATGGGATTCCAAAGATTTTGGGGATCTCGTCACCCTTAAAGGCCAGTGGAATCTCCAAACGCTTTTCCTGAATGCGTATTGGGATTTCCATAATGATACGGCCTTCACGCCTTATATCGGTGGTGGGCTTGGTATGGGCTTCATCCAGAGCAAATATGAAATAGAGATCGCCGGATTAGGGAGCGAAAGCTATAAAAAAGCCAATACCGTCTTCGCCTGGAACGCAGGTGCTGGCGTGGCCTACGCCATCACGAACAACCTGTCCGCCGATCTGGCCTACCGTTTCGTGGCCCTTGGCTACCACGAAAACGAAAAGACCGTGGATGGCGTAAAGATGAAGCTTGGCATGGCTCCTTATGCCAACGAATTCAGCCTCGGCATCCGCTATACCTTCTAAAAGGCCCTTTCATGACCTTCCTCTTGAAGGCCGCCTTCGGGCGGCTTTTTTTATTGCATCAAGCGCCACGCACCAAAGTGTTTTTTCATATCCGGTGTCGCGTTTGTTAAAAATAGGTGGCGTGGCACAGCGACCGCTCACAGCAACCACGTACGCCCATGTTACACCCGGCGGGCAGTCCAGGGCAGCCGAGTTGATGCCCCGCTCGATTTGGTGCCAGTTGGCGCCGGAAAAAACGACAAAAAGGGTTAGGGGACGACCCTAACCCTTTGCTTTCTTTGGTACCGAGAGCGAGACTTGAACTCGCAAGGGGTTGCCCCCGGCGGATTTTGAGTCCGCTGCGTCTACCAATTCCACCATCCCGGCAAATTTGGATTCCAGGCAGATACGCCCGAACCCGTGCTGCGAAAAGCTTTTTATCCCAATGCACAGGGGTAAGTCAAGAACCTCTCTTACCCTTAACAAAAACAGGCAAAAGACACACCGCAGCCTGCTGACGGCAATGCTTCAGCAAACTTGCGGCTCTCGCCCTACTCTTCAAGCCAGCGGGCAGCCCTTTGCACCGCGCGATGCCACTGGTACAGCAGCTCATCTCTCTTGTCTTCGGCCATAGAGGGGGCAAAACAGCGGTCAAGCTTCCACAGGCTTGTCACCTCTTGCTCATTTTCCCAAAAACCTGAGGCAAGCCCGGCCAGAAAGGCCGCCCCAAGGGCTGTGGTTTCTGTTACCACCGGACGCTCAACAAGCACACCTGTAAGGTCGGCCTGAAACTGCATAAGCATGTTATTGCGGCTGGCGCCGCCGTCCACACGAAGTGTGGTAAGAGCAATGCCCGTATCTTTTTGCATGGCATCGATAATATCCAATGTCTGCAGCGCGATGGCCTCGGTTGCGGCGCGGGCTATATGTCCTCTGCCGGTTCCTCTGGTCAGGCCCACGATAGTCCCCCTGGCGTATTGATCCCAATATGGCGCGCCGAGACCCACAAAGGCAGGAACCATATACACCCCGCCGTTGTCCGGCACAGTACCGGCCAATCCCTCCATTTCAGAGGAGTCTTTAATGATGCCAAGCCCGTCACGCAGCCACTGCACAACAGCACCGCCGACAAAAACGCTTCCTTCCAGCGCGTAGGAATATCCGTCTGCCGTCTGCCACGCCACGGTTGTGAGCAGATTATTAGAGCTGACTCGCGGGTTTTGTCCGGTGTTAAGCAGCAGGAAACAGCCTGTGCCATAGGTGTTTTTCGCCATTCCCCGGCTCATGCAGGCATTGCCGTAAGTGGCGGCCTGCTGGTCGCCGGCAATACCGGCAATGGGCGTCGCGCAGCCAAAAAATTCAGGATGTACCTCTGCCATATGACTGGACGAAGGAGCAACCTCGGGCAGCATGCTGGCGGGTACGCCCATGATTTCCAGCAGTTCACTGTCCCACTGCCCCGTATGGATGTTGAACATCATGGTTCGGCTGGCATTGGAAGGATCAGTGACGTGGGCTCCCCTTTTGCTCAGGTTCCACACAATCCAGGAATCCACCGTGCCGAACAGCAGATCCCCGGCATCGGCTTTTGCCCTGGCGCCCGGCACATTATCAAGAATCCATCGCACCTTGCTGCCGGAAAAATAGGCGTCCGGCACAAGCCCGGTCTTCTCCTGAATGATCAGCGCCTTGCCGTCAGCCCGCAACTGGTCACAAAAGGCCGCAGTACGCCGATCCTGCCAGACAATGGCATTGTAGACAGGCGCTCCGGTGGATTTTTCCCATACAACGGTAGTTTCCCGTTGATTGGCTATGCCTACGGCCGCTATTTGGTTGCCGTTTACTTGCGCGAGCCGCAGGCACTCGTGGAGGACATACGCTTGCGAATCAAAAATCTCATTGGGCGAATGCTCCACCCACCCTGGTTCAGGATATATCTGGGTGAATTCTTTTTGCGCGACCTGCACGATATTGGCATCGCGATCAAAGAGAATCGCGCGCGAGCTGGTTGTACCCTGATCAAGGGCCAGTATGTAGCGTGGCGCCATGCTCTTCCTCCGCTCTTGCAGTAAAGCTCTGTCGTTTCGCCCTTGAACGCATGGTACACGTCACCGGCCCGTTTGAACATAGACAGAGCGCGTTCGGGCTGGCACACAAACAGGCCGCCGGTCAGCAGCGCCGGAAAAGCGTTGGAACCGTGCGGCCTGTCATGCCGGATATTTTCTTGCAGCAGCGTAAACGCTCTTATTTTTCGCTCACACCCTTGCGGGATGCGCCATAGCGCCCCCCTGCCTTACATGCGGATACTGTTGCGTATGTCTTCCAGACGTGCCTTTGCAAACAGCAGGTAGGACAGGACAAGCTCTCCGGAATTGAAGGATGACGTGATATACAAGGGGTCATACTCACAAATCCGGTTCAGATAGGACATGGCGGAAGCCATGTTTTCTTCATTATTCTTGGCCTTGATTTCTGGATACAGCACATAAAGAGTATTAATGAAGTCACGAAGAACCAGAACGATTCCCTGAACCTCATAAATACGGTTGTCCAGAGTGTAAAAAGACATGCTTTGCGCGTTTTGCAAAAGCCCAAGAGCATAACCGAGCAGGTTTTCTCCCGTCACAGTCACAAAAGAGGCGTAAAGGTCGTCAGAACGGCAATTATACACGCCTGTGCCGTTATCCAATGATTTTTTATAATCCTCAAGCAGTTTAAAGCCCTTCTTGTATGATCCTTCAGCAGAGGGAAACATAAAACTGCGCGGGTCAATGGCAAAACTGTTTATACGCGCCTTATACAAAAATTCGCTTTCTCTGTCGCTGGTTCCCAGTTTGGCGATCTGGCTGGCATAAAGATCCAGCAGGAACCTGGTGGCGTGGTAAACTCCATACTGGCGATACGCCCGGTTATCCAGAATAAAACGGTTAAAAACGATATCATTGATGCTCCAGCCAAAGGTGGAATTCAGCTCGCGCTGCATCTGATGGGTAATGGCATCAAGCAGAATCTTACCTTTTTCATTTTCCGGCAGCTTGTCCGCAGCGGCCGGCAGCGTCATCGGCTCCGGAAAAGTAGTGGCGTCAATGAAGGAATACGCTCGCTGCAAACCCCACACGGCCAAAAGAATGCCAAAAAAAAGACATACCTGTACAGCCAGGGTTTTCAGCACAACCTGCAGCTTGAGAATGGGAGGAAGTGTCGGCAGTTTCATCTTTAGGTCCTTATATAATGTCAATCTTCATGCGGCTTCGTAGAGAAATAAGTCCTATTTCCTCAAAGTGCAAATACGGCGGCTCGCGTCTGTGGCCCACAAAGTGCCAGACCCGCGCATTACAGAAAAGCGTCTGCCGCCGGGTACGTTGCCGGTATGCCTATGCGAATTGCTTGGACGGACAACAACAAGCCAAATCAACCCACAACATAAGCATCCAATAATTTAGCGCAGATAGAACACCCAACAAAAAAACAGGGTTGCCAAAAGGGCCAGCAACAGCAGAGGGACGCCCACCTTGGCATAGTCTTTCAGACTGTATCCGCCCGGCTCACGCACCAGCATATGCACCGCCGAACCGAGGGGAGAAATAAATACTGCGGAACAGGCAATGGCTACAGACATGGCGCAGGCTTGAGGGCTGATACCCATTTTCACCCCCACATCCACCGCCATAGGGGCTATGAGCATGGCTACCGCCGTGCTGGAGAGGCAAAAACCCAACAAGGCCGAAATCATGAACAGTCCGGCCAGAACGGCAAAGGGACCGGCCCCGGACAAGATCTGTATGAAGCCGTCGGAAACCAGCGAAATAATCCCTGACTTCTGCAAGGCCAGAACAAGCGGCAGAATCCCGGCGATCATGACAACGGTCTGCCAGTCCACCACCTCATAAATGGAATTCAGCGGCACACAGCGCATGAGCACCAGGGCGGCAGTGGCGGCCAGAATGGCTGTCACCGGGGGCAGCAGGCTGAAAGCCATAAGCACCACCATGACAGCCATGATGATCAGTGTAATTTTTCCCTTCTGCCGCGCGGGGATCACCTCTTTGTAGTCTTGGGGCAATGTGAGCAGCAGGTACTGGCTTTTGTTGCGCTCAAGCCGCAGGATGTCTTCCCACGCGCCGCAGACCAGCAGGACATCGCCGAACTTAAGAGGAATATCGGCCACATCTTCTGTCAGGGTTTCTCCCTTGCGGCGTATGCCGAGCACCATGCTCTGGAAGGTCGTTTGAAAAAGCGTTTCTTTCAACGATTTTCCGATAAGCGTTGACTCCGGATTGAGCATGACCTCCGCCAGCCCCACCACCTGAAAAAAATTTCTCCGCTTGGAAACGGTGGCAGAAACCTGCTCCAGTGAAAACGTTTCTATAAAGACATGTAGTTGGGCGGCGGAGCCGATAACCATCAAAAGATCTCCGGCCTGAAGCACCTTTTCCGGCTTTGCCGGTGTAATGGTTCGCCTTCTGCCGTGGCCGTTGCTTTCCACAGCCAGCAAGGTGATTCCGTACCGGGCGCTGAGCTGCATGCGCGCCACACTACGGTCCACAAGTTCTGACCCTTCAGGAATACGCAACAAAAATTGCTGCTTGTCGATCTTGTGATGGCGCAACAGATCATCAATGGAAAGACTTTTCTTGCACTCTACCCGCGAATCCTTGGGGGCCAGCATGTCCTGCCCGAAAAGCAGCATAAAGGCCATAGCCAGCAGCAGAATGAGCACGCCGAAGGGCGTGAAGCTGAAAAAACCCAACGTTTCAAGGCCGTGCTCGCGCAAGATGCTGTTAACAATAATATTGGGCGTTGTGGCTACCAGCGTCATCATGCCGCTGATAAGCGCGGCAAGCGCCAAAGGCATAAGCAGACGCCTGGGATTGATCCGGGTTTTTTCCGCCACCGAAAGGGTGATGGGAATGAATATGGCGGCCGTGGCCGTGGAACTCATGAACGCTCCCACTGAGGCGGCTGCCCCCATAATCATGAGCAGCAGCCTGCGTTCACTTCGGCCCCCTCGACGGATGATGACCTCCCCTACCCGCTGGGCAATGCCCGTATGAATAATGGCCTTGCCCACTATAAACATACAGCTGATGATAAGCACCGTGGTGCTGGCAAAGCCGGATATGGCCTCCTGCACGGGCAACACGCCGCTGAGCGTCAAAGCCAGGATAATCAGAACCGCCACCACGTCATTGCGCAGTGCGTTACTTACAAGAAGAATAACAGTCACTCCAAGAACAGCGAGAGTGACAGTCATATCATAGGTGAGCATAAAAAAGCGTCTCCACAGGAAAATAATAAGGCCGATACATCAACATCGGGTCACATTGCACAGGAAATCAATTTGCATGAACATGCTGGCGGACAACCGCCCTTCATCCTGTGAGGCGGCCAGATGAACTCCATTCAGAACTAAAAAATGTTGCCCAAAGTGCTCGGCAACGGCTGAGGCTGACCTGCGCCATCGGGCGTGTCTTGGTTCGTGCCGTCGCCGGAGCAACTTCACGGAACAGTTTCAAGACGAAATTCCTCAGAAAAAGACCTTTCGGCAGCGGCTGATAATGACGGTGAACTGCTGCAAGGTCAATACGTCCGGCAGCCGGCATGGCGCGTAAGCGATGCCGGGCGCTGGTCACGGACCTACTACAGCTAAGGATGTGTAGCGCCTGTAAAAAACAGGAGCATGCCCTGCCCGGTTCACAACGCCGGCGAGAGGGCTTACCCCAGGCATCGGCGCCGCTGCCGTCCGGCAAGTCTGCCGACAGGTTGGACGCGGCTGCGGACAGGCTGGATACACCCGAGGGGAGAAACGCAAGCGCCGGA
>NZ_JBAIYW010000073.1:0-4060 GCF_036763055.1 Desulfovibrio sp. 1214_IL3152
CGCCCACAGGCTGGGCCGTTGCGCCGGCAGGCCGTGCGGGAGCGGACGTATCCGCAGGTTGTGCGTCGCCCGTACTGCCTGCTTTTTCCGTATGCGCAGAAATGATTTCCGGAGACTCCGCGGTCCGGGCCAGTTCCTCGGCATCAAGCAGCCATTCGTTCTGATGCCCCTCACCAGCATTGATGCGTATGCGCAAGCCGTGTTTTCTGGCCTGGGCCGGTATGTCAAAATGGAACATGCCGTTGGCGTCGGTGAGGCCTTCAAGCAGAACTGCGTCATTGGCGGCATCATATACGGTAATTTTGCCGTTTTTTACGTTGTTGCCGCCGCTGAAGCCACATTGCACCATTACCTGGGGGCCTTCAGTCCAAGCAAAGATATTGACCCTGTGGGCCTGGGCAGGAGTGCAGGAAAGAAAATACACGGCAGCAGCCAGAAGACAGACGAGAAAGGACGCGTAAAGCGACGATGTGCGGCCCTGCGGGCGTAAAAGTAAACAAAGAGAGCGCTCGGCATCTCTTTCCGTGGAATGGAAGCGCGATTTTATACTGCGGTAAAACATGTGCAATCCTTCCCGCTCCAAAAGCTTTTTTGCAGAGCAATCCTGCTGTGCGATTTTTCGCTGTATGACGATCTCGGTGGCCGCAGAAGCATGCGTTCGCCACGAAGGCGATAGCGTAGTTTATCTGTGCTGTTCAACGCTGTAGCAGGCGTTATGTTGGCCTGCAGGCGCATGTTTTCAAATGAATAAATTTTCGGCGCTCAGCTGTCGTTTCCGTGTTTTGTGAGCCGCAGCATTTCCGGGCGTATCCTGGCTATAAAACCCACAGTGAACATGGTGATAAGCCCCTCAATCAGCATGATGGGCAGGTGGGCCAGGAAGATGAGCCTGGCGGCCGTAAGAAAGCCTTCATCGCTGAAGGCCAGGGCCAGGGCGGTCAGCAGTCCCGCACCCAGCACCCCAACAGCGCCGCCGCAGAAAGCCGCGATCCGCAATCCGCGCGGGCCGGGCCAAAGGTGTGTGAGCCCCCGAAAAATATACCAGGCCACAAGACCGGAAAAGGCCATGGTAAAGCTGTTGACCCCAAGAACCACCAGTCCGCCGTATTGGAAAAGCAGGGCCTGCAGGGCAAGAGCCGCCAGAATGGCGGGAAAGACCGCCCATCCCAGCAAAACTCCCAGAAGCCCGTTCAGGATAAGGTGCGCGCTGGAAGGCCCGATGGGGACATGGACGAGAGAGCCGACAAAGAAGACCGCAGCCAGAATTGCCACGGTCATGAGCCTGTCATAATCCAGCCTGCGAAGGCCCACGGCCGTACCGGCAACCGCAAGCGCATAGCCCGCGGCCAGAACAGGGGGAGACAGAACGCCTTCAGCTATATGCATGGGCCATCCTTTCCGGGGACCGGCATGAAAAAAACGGGATATGCGCCGCCGGTTTCCGCGCCGCTTTCACGGGGCAACGCGGGAACCGGCATAAATGATTCCGCATCTGGTCATACCTTGTCCCCTTCCCGGCTGCAAGGGGCAATGGGAAAACAAGGCATGGAACAGGTTCATCATCGGGCTGGGCCGGACTCTGCGCCCGCAAGCGCCGCCACGAAGCTCAAACGCTCCGTGTTTACGCGGCCAGTCGCCAGAGCAATTTCAAAGTAGAAATACCCTGGCGCGGGCCTGAACAGCGGCAGGCTGCCGTGACATGCGCTGCACAGGCATGCTGACGCGGAAACAAGCTACTTCGTGCGGGGGGCGGCAAAGTTGACCCACAACACTGCGCCCAGTTCCACGGACTTGGCTTCGCCTTTGTGATCCATTTTTTCGTCTGCCGTATTCAGGGCGGCAAACCCCCACCATCCGGCCCAGGGTACACCGTAGGTGAATACGCCGTTCTGGTCTGCCTTGACCACCTGGGTCACATAAAATTCGTTGGGCGCAGTGTGTCCCTTGCCCTTGTTATAGCTTTCAATCTCTACTTCGGCCCCTGGAACGGGCTTTCCGTCAAGCAGCACCTGACCTTGAAAAACATTGCCCGTGTAGTTGGCAAAAGGGCGGGTAAGGGGGACGATTTCTGTCTTGAGGCCCAAGGGTTCGGCCCAGCCTTCTTCTTCGCCGAAAGCGGCAACCACGGTCTTGGTGTAATGAATGATGTAGCAGTCTTCAGCGGGTTCAAAATAGGGCTGAGGTTCCACGGCAAACTGGTAGACGCCGGGTTTTTTGATGGCATAGGCGGCTGTCCATGCCTTGTTGCCCATAATGGTGGCGGGCTTGAGCAGGCTCTTGATGTCTTCAGTGTTTCCGCCATGCGTGACAGTGAAAGCCTTGGGTTGCTCCATGAGCATTCCCTGAAGCTCCGTGGGGTGTGCAAAGGCAATGTCCAGCTTGAGCGCGCTTTCCTTTTTATCGGTTACTGTGGGAGTGGAGGGAATGACCATGCCGAAGTGAGCCTGCGCCTGAGTTCCCCAAAAAAGAACAAGAGCCATGCAAGTACAGCAGATTTTCCACATAACGCTCTCCTGGCGTTGAGATTTCCGGCATTGCCGGAGGTGCGGCGATATGTCGCCCCGTAAGTAGTTACACGAAAATAAAAAATGTAGCAACAATGTTGACCCGGCGAGCAGGGCGCGGGCAATGAATGCCCGTAAAAGCAGTTCGCGGCTGCTTTGTGCGTACAGGACGCCGCTGCGCTGAAGGAGGAAAAAGCCGTAAGCGCCGGGCCGCTACAGACGGGCCATGTTGGAAATATGTTTGCGAAAAAATGCAAAACGGCCGCGCTCAGTATGAACGCGGCCGTTTTTGGCAAGCAGGGCTGACGTGCTACTTGGGCAGCAGCGCCGAAAAATCCGAGCTTTTGACATGCTTTTTGACAAAGGCGGAGGCAGCTTTGCGGTCTCCGGCCATGACGGTGATCATGAACACGTCGCCGTGCGAGGCCACCCATGCCTGGCTGGTAATGTCCTGCTGGGCAAAGGTAAACGTGTATTGACCATTTTTTTCCACGGGCGGTTTGGGCGCTTTGAACTGTTTGGCGAACATGTCTGCGATGGTTTTGTTGTCGGCGCCGCTGTTGGGGCCTACGACAAAGGTCACCGAGGCATTGCCCGCCGCATTGGCGAAGATGGCGCTGGTGGTTCCCTGATTTTCCGTGGGAGGCATGATCACCTTCCAGCCTTCGGGAACAGTTACGCTAAAGTATTTGGTGTTCAGCTCTTCCGCCAGAGCAGGCATAGCCAGAAGCATGACGAACACAAAGGCCACAAGCTTTTTCAACATGAAGGTTCTCCTCAGAGGGGTGCGGCAGTACGGCTGGCGGTTCCTGAGCGCTTGTGGGCAAACCGTTTTTACCCTGCGCGGACATGGCTGACGCCGACCCGTGCAGTTTATGCAATAGCCTCTGAAAAGACAATGTGTTTCAGGGGAAGGGGCGCAAACAGCGCGCGGGCGGGCGAGTGCCGCAAAGAACCTTGGAGTGTCCGGCGTCGCCCTGGGCGCATGGTGCGGAAATGTTGCGCCAGTGCCGCAGGACGCCGCCGGGTTTAAGCTTTTACAGGGCAGCCAACGCCTGGTCCAGATCGGCAAGAATATCGTCAATATGCTCGATGCCTATGGACAGGCGCACGGTGTTGGGCCGTATGCCGGTGCTTGCCAGTTCCTGTTCCGTCATTTGCGAATGTGTGGTGGATGCGGGGTGGATGACCAGCGATTTGGCGTCCGCCACGTTCGCCAGCAGAGAAAAGATGCGCAGCCTGTCGATAAAGGCTCTGGCTTCTTTTGCCCCGCCCTTGATCTCAATGGTAAAGATGCTGCCGCCCCCGTGCGGGAAGTAGCGTTTGTACAGGGCATGGCTTGTGCTGTGGGGCAGGCTCGGGTGATTGACGGTTTCGACCTTGGGGTGTTCGTTCAGGTGGCGCACCACGGCCAGAGCGTTCTGCACATGGCGCTCAACACGCAGCGACAGCGTTTCCAGCCCCTGAAGTATGAGAAATGCGTGCAGGGGGGCCATAGCCGCGCCCAGATCGCGCAGCAGAATGGCCCGCGCCCGCACTATATAGGCCGCCGCCCC
>NZ_JBAIYW010000606.1:0-4047 GCF_036763055.1 Desulfovibrio sp. 1214_IL3152
ACGGAGGAAACGCCTCCAGCTGGCGGGCGAGGCGGTCGCGCAGCAGTTGCCCGTCGGGGCAGACAAGAAAGGAAAAACCGGGACGAGTGGTGCTCATGATCCCATCATAGCGGTAAAAGTTTATGGGGGGAAGAGTTATGGGGAAGGGGAGTCCTTTGCGTCCTCCCCTTCCCCATCATATTCCCGGCCCATGATCGGCGGCCGTCGGCAGGCTTGTTCTGCATGCCGTCGGCGTGGCTGCGCCCTCGAAAAGGGGCTTTTGCGCCGCCGTCAGAGCGATCTCAAAATAAAACTGCTCTAGAGCAGATTAATGTTAAAATATAAATTATTTCAATGTGTTCATTCAGCAAAAAATGCGATTTCCGGCTGAATCCATGCCACGTTGTGGCGCGCTGCACTTTCGCGCAGCGTTAGAGCATTTACATTTTTTCAAAGTTAAAACGCCCTAGTTGGCGACGATGTTGACCAGCTTGCCCGGAACCACCACCACTTTACGGATGGTAAGCCCGGCCGTGTGGCGCTGCACCGAACTGTCTGCCAGGGCTGCCTCTTCCATAGCGGCCTTGTCGGCCCCGGCGGGAATCGCCACCGTACCGCGCAGCTTGCCGTTGACCTGAAGAGCCACGGTGACCGTATCCTGGGCCGTGGCGTCCTTATCCCACTGGGGCCAAGGCTCGTCGGACAGGGATGCAGCATGGCCGAGGCGGCTCCACAATTCTTCGCAGACGTGTGGAATTATGGGAGAAAGCAGGGTGATGACCGTGGCCGTGGCAGAAGAGAACACCCGCCTGTCGCCCTCGGTCGACCCCATTTTTTCACGTGCAATGTACATGGTGTTGACCAGTTCCATCACAGCGGCAATGGCCGTGTTGAACTGGAAGCGGTCGCCCATGTCTTCTCCGGCCTTTTTGACGGCCAGGTGTTCACGG
This sequence comes from Desulfovibrio sp. 1214_IL3152, assembly GCF_036763055.1. Taxonomy (NCBI): domain Bacteria; kingdom Pseudomonadati; phylum Thermodesulfobacteriota; class Desulfovibrionia; order Desulfovibrionales; family Desulfovibrionaceae; genus Desulfovibrio; species Desulfovibrio sp. 1214_IL3152. The sequence goes on from NZ_JBAIYW010000606.1 coordinate 930, forward strand.
CGGCGCAGGTCTCGCGCTTCGGGACTTTGGGCATCCTGGGCAGTGGACGTGCAGGCTTTAAGCGGCAGCAGGCGGTCCTGTTCTTCTACAAAAAGCCGCCACACGCGGTTGATGAAGCGCGAAGCTCCTTCAATGCCCGAGTCAGACCAGTCGAAGTCCCGCTCGGCAGGGGCGGCAAACAGGCAGAAAAGGCGCACGGTGTCTGCGCCGTATTTTTTGATCATTGCTGTGGGGTCAACCACGTTGCCCTTGGATTTTGACATCTTGCCGCCGTCTTTGAGCACCATGCCCTGGGTGAGCAGGTTGCTGAAAGGCTCGGAAAGCTCGGGCGGGAAGAATCCCATGTCGCGCAGCACCTTGGTGAAAAAGCGGGAATAGAGCAGGTGCAGAATGGCATGCTCCACGCCGCCGATGTACTGGTCAACAGGCAGCCAGTACTTCACCGCGTCCATAGCAAAGGGCGTTTCGGCGTCACGGGCGCTGGCAAAGCGCGCGAAGTACCATGAGGACTCCACAAACGTGTCCATAGTATCTGTTTCGCGCCGGGCCGGGCCGCCACACTGGGGGCAGGCGCACTGGGCGAAAGAGGGCGTATCGGCCAGCGGGGACCGACCGTCGCTGCGGGTTTTTACATCCAGCGGCAGCAGCACGGGCAGGTTTTCTTCCTTTTCCGGCACAGCACCGCACTTGTCGCAATAAATTACGGGGATAGGCGCGCCCCAATAGCGCTGGCGCGAGATGTTCCAGTCGCGCAGGCGGAACTGGGTAGTGGCTTTGCCCTTGCCGTCTTTTTCAAGGCTCTGGGCCACGGCTTTTTTGCCGTCTTCGTTGGGCATGCCGTCAAACTGGCCGGAATGGACCATGACGCCCTGGCCGGTATATGCCTCGGTCATGGCTTCAGGCGCAAGTTCCTGCCCTTCGGGGCAGATGACCACCTGCACGGGCAGGTCGTATTTACGTGCAAATTCAAAGTCGCGCTGGTCGTGAGCGGGAACGCCCATAACCGCGCCCGTGCCGTAGTCGGCCAGAACAAAATTGCCGAGCCACAGGGGAACGCGCTGACCCGTAAAGGGATGGAGCGCGTACGCACCGGTGAAGATGCCTTCTTTTTCCAGCAGGTCAGACTGGCGGTCCAGGCGGTCCATGTTGCGGATGCGCTCCACAAAGGCCCTGACCTCATCGGCTTTTTCGTAGCCCTGGATGAGGTGTTCCACCAGAGGATGCTCCGGGGCCAGGGTCATGAAGGTAACGCCGAAGACCGTGTCGGGTCTGGTGGTAAAGACATCAATGCCTTTTACGCCTTCCACGTTTTTTTCCAGACCAAAGGTGATGGATGCGCCGGTGGATCTGCCTATCCAGTTGCGCTGCATGGCGATGACGCGCTCGGGCCAGCCGCCCTCAAGCGTGCCGAGGTCGCGCAGCAGTTCGTCGCCGTAGGCCGTGATCTTGAGAAACCACTGGGTGAGGTCCTTTTGCACAACGCGGCTGTCGCAGCGCCAGCACAGGCCGTCAATGACCTGTTCATTGGCAAGCACCGTGTGGCAGGAGGGGCACCAGTTCTGCGGGGCCTTTTTGCGGTAGACGAGCCCTTTTTTCAGCAGGCGCAGAAAGAACATCTGCTCCCACTGGTAATATTCGGGGCGGCAGGTGGCGATTTCACGCGACCAGTCATAGGAATACCCCAGGCGCTTCAGTTGCGCGCGCATGGTGCGGATGTTGGCATACGTCCACTCCGCGGGATGGGTATTGTTTTTGATGGCCGCGTTTTCCGCAGGCAGGCCGAAGGCGTCCCAACCCATGGGATGCAGCACGTTATAACCCTGCATGCGTTTGCTGCGCGCCACCACGTCGCCTATGGAGTAGTTGCGCACATGGCCCATGTGTATGTTGCCCGAAGGGTAGGGGAACATTTCGAGCACATAATATTTGGGCTTGTTGCTTTCGTGGCTGCAGGCAAAGGCGTTTTCTGCCTGCCAGCGGGACTGCCATTTTTCTTCAATTGCTTGCGGATTGTAACGTTCTTGCGTCATGGGGCATACCGGTTCAGATAGAAGGATTGGAGGATGCGGCGCAGCGTTGCAGCTCGCCGTTTTCCAGAGCCTTGGCAACAGCGTCGAGAATGCCGTTGATGAAGTTCTTGGCATTGCCTTCGCCAAACTGGCGGCTCAGCTCCAGGGCTTCATTGATAGCCACCTTGGGCGGCACATCATTGCGAAAAACAAGCTCATACGCAGCCAGCCGCAGCAGGGTCAGCTCAACCCGGCCCATGCGGTCCACGCGCCAGTTGTGCGAAAAACGGCTGATGGTCTCGTCCAGAGCGGCGCTGTTGCTCCACACCCCTTCCACGAGTTCCCAGGAAAAGCCGCAGGCTTGCACAGGAACGCCGCTTTCCTCACTGCGCGCCAGATTGTCCGGCGACATGCGAAAGCTGCGGCGCAACTCTTCAAGGGAGCGGGCCGGCGTAAAAGAGAGACCGTACAGAACCTGAAAAGCCATCTCACGCTCACCGCGCCTGGTGGCATTTTTGCCTTTAGCCATGAGTTTACAACTGCTCCATGACGCGGATGGTTTCCAGCATGGCGGCAGCGGCTTCCACGCCCTTGTTGCCGGCCTTGGAACCTGCGCGCTCAATGGCCTGCTCGATATTGTCGCAGGTCAGCAGGCCAAAACCAACGGGCATGTTGTGCTGCAGCATGGCATGGGCAATGCCTTTGCTGGCTTCGGCGCACACATAGTCAAAATGGGGGGTTCCGCCGCGAATGACGGCGCCCAGGGCCAGAATGCCGTCATACTTGCCGGAAGCGGCCAGCTTCTGGCAGACAAGGGGCATCTCGAAAGCGCCGGGGATGCGCACCACCGTCACGTTTTCCATATCCAGGCCGTGACGCTCCAGGTAGTCGAGCGCGCCGCCCACCAGGCGGTCGACAATAAAGTCGTTAAAGCGGGTAGCCACAACGGCCACCTTGAGGCCCTTGGCGTCCAGTTGGCCCGCAATGGTTTTCACAGTGCTCATGGCGACTCCTCGGCGCAGTGATGCGCCCTGTTCCTTAAGTGATATATGGGTTCTAAAAACGTCATGCTGGCACGGCCGCAACCGCGCCCGGCGAATTCCGCCCGA
>NZ_JBAIYW010000196.1:0-4036 GCF_036763055.1 Desulfovibrio sp. 1214_IL3152
AGCCCCTGCCGTGAGGCAGCCTGCGGATGACGCGGCTTCACAACGGCAGGTCAGACGGACACCGACCCGGGAAACAATCCTCCGGAACAGCCGCGCATGTGCGGCCCGGACGCCCGCCGGGTCTTGACTGGTGACAATTCAGGAGAAAGCATGGCCCTCAGCATAGGTATCGTCGGTCTGCCCAACGTGGGCAAGTCCACTCTTTTCAATGCCCTCACCAAGGCCCAGAACGCCCAGGCCGCCAACTATCCCTTCTGCACCATCGAGCCGAACAAGGCTACGGTGGCCGTGCCGGACACGCGCCTGCGCGACCTGACAAACAAGGCCAAACCGCAAAAAACCATCAATGCCAGCGTGGATTTCATCGACATTGCCGGTCTTGTGCGGGGAGCCAGCAAGGGCGAAGGTCTCGGCAACCAGTTTTTGGGCAACATCCGCGAATGCGCGGCCATCGTGCATGTGGTGCGCTGCTTTGAGGATGAAAACATCACGCACGTTGACGGCGGCGTTGATCCCCTGCGTGACGTGGACACCATTGAGACGGAACTTTTGCTGGCCGATCTGCAAAGCGTGGAAAAACGCCTTGAACGTCTGCAAAAAATGTCCAAGGGCAGCAAGGACGCCAAGGCAGCCGCCGAAGTAATGCAGACCCTGCTGACCCATCTTAATGACGGCAAGGCCGCCCGCGAATTTGTCCTGCCGGAAAGCAACGAGGCTTTTCTGACATCGTGGCGCGAACTGGGCCTTCTGACAGCCAAGCCCGTTATTTACTGTGCCAACGTGGATGAAAACGCTGTGGCCGAAGGCAACGCCTTTGTGGAAACCCTCAAGACCTTTGCCGCCGGACGCCAAGCGGGCTTTGCCTGCATTTGCGCCAAGCTGGAAGAGGAACTGCAGGGCCTCTCCGATGCGGAACAGGCCGAAATGCTGTCATCTTACGGCATTGACGAAAGCGGCCTTGTGCGCATTATCCGCACCGGTTACGAAACACTGGGGCTTTGCAGCTACTTTACGGTCGGCCCGCAGGAAGTGCGCGCCTGGACCATTCACAAGGGCTGGAAGGCTCCCCAGGCGGCCGGGGTTATTCATACGGACTTTGAACGCGGCTTCATCCGCGCCGAGGTCATCTCTTATCAGGACTACATGAGCCACGAAAACGAGGCCGCCTGCCGTGCCAGCGGCGTGCTGCGCGTGGAAGGCAAGGAATATGTGGTCAAGGATGGAGATGTCATGCACTTCCTTTTCAACGTCTAGAGCAGTTTACGAATGCAATGAGTTAGTGCTCTGCAAGGATTTTCAGGAAAATCCTTGCCACAAAATGCGCGCAGGCAGGCTTTTGCCTGCCGTAAGCGAGCATTCAAGTGCTAAATGCTCTAGAGCAGATTAACTTTGAAAATGTACATTTTCAAAGTTTAAGACACGCTCGCTTCGGCGTTTAACCGCGCAAATAAATTGCGCTTACGCCTTCGCGGCGGGCGACTGCTCACGCAGCCGCCAGAGCAATTTCAAAGTGAAATTGCTCTAGATATAGGGCAAGGCAACTTTGAGAATATACCTTCTCAAAGATCAAGACCCGCCTGCCACGGCGCCCGGGAACGCAGAAAAACCGCGTTTGCTCGCGCAGCCGCCATATCTGTTTTGAAAAGAGACTGCCCTAAACTGGTAACGTCAACAGCGCGCTGCCGGCTTATCCGGGCCGCCGTGTGCCTGCAAACCGCACACTGCAAGCCCGCCCGCGATAAAATACTGTATAAAAAATGCTGTATACAGCCAGCGCCCCTTCCGCATAAACGGAAGGGGCGCTGGCTGTTATTGTTCCGGAGCCGCGCGGCTCCTGACTCTTTAGGCGTTTTTCATGTGTTCGATCAGTTCCGCCAGACTGTGAGCCTGCTTGCGCAGGGCCTCAAGCTCGGCCATAGCCAACTGCATGGATTCGGAGGTTGTGGCGGCAATGTTGTTCACATCAGCGATGGACTTGTTAATCTCTTCGCTGGTGGCGGACTGCTGCTCACTGGCGGTGGCAATGGCGCGCACTTCGTCCGCGGTCTGATCCACCATGACCACGATCTCCTGCAAGGCTTCGCCGGACTTGTTGGAAAAGTCAGTGGCGGAAGCGATGTTGCGCACGGCCAGTTCCACTTCCTGAATGCTCTGCGAGGCGCTTTGCTGGATAGCGTGGATGGCGTTACCCACATCTGTGGTCGAGGCCATGGTTTTTTCCGCCAGCTTGCGCACCTCATCGGCCACAACGGCAAAGCCCCTGCCCGCGTCACCCGCACGGGCCGCCTCAATGGCCGCATTGAGCGCCAGCAGGTTGGTCTGGTCGGCAATGTCGGAAATAACGCTCATGATCTGGTTGATGGCCCTGGCGTGCTCATCAAGCGTGGTCATGCCGTCCTTGAGGGCCAGGGACTGGCGCTGCACTTCCTGGATGCCGCCTACGGCCTTGTACACCACCTCGGACCCTGCCTGGGCCTTGAGCTTGGCCGATGCCGAAACATCCGCAGCACCGCCCGCATTTTTGGCAACCTCAAGCACGGTGGAGTTCATTTCTTCCATAGCAGTCGCGGTTTCCGCCAGCCTGGCCACGGCATGGCTCAACGCGCCGCCGGTATTGTCCACCTGTTCGGCAATGTCGTTGATGGAAGAATTGAGGCGCTCAACCACGCCCTCTATCTGGGCCGCGGCGCTGATCATGCCCTCACGCTTGGCAATTTCAGCCTGCGCCTGAGCCTGCTTGGCCTCTTCCATGGCCTGCTGCGCCTCTTCACCCATCAGGCGCGCCTGTTCGGCCTGTTCGCTTGCATCCTGAACCAGACGGCGCAGGTTTTCTTCCATCTGGCGCAGGGCATCCGCCAACTGGCCCATATCGTCCTTGCTGTAAACGTCAAGGGTAAGGTCTTTCTTGCCCTCGGCCACACCGAGGGCGTAGCGGGTGATCTTGCCCACCGGAGCGCTGACTCTCAGCCCCAGGATGACCGAAAGGGTAAGCTGCAGCACCAGTAGACCGCAAGCCACCAGGATGGCCTTGTCCACGGCTTCGTGCTCAAGCTTCTGCAGATCACTCATGGGCATGCCCGCAAACCACATGCCTATGATCTGATTATTGGCGTCTTTGACCGGCCAGTAGGCGGAATTGTAGTCCACCCCAAGAATGCTATTGTGGGTGTAGTAGGTTTTTCCCTTTTTCAGAACCGCATCGAGAATTTCCGGTGATTGCAGCTTGGTACCCACGGCACGCTGCCCGTCAGCCATGATTGTGGTCATGACCCGGGTATCGCCCTTGAAAATGGTGATGTTAACGCCCGAAAGTTGCTTGAGCCAGTCAAGATAGGCAGGAGTGACAAGGGATGTGCCAATGGAAATGGAGCCTACCACGCGGCCCTCATAAACCACCGGCTGGCTGGCCCGGATTGTGAACGGAACGACGGTGCCTGCCACAACGGCCGCGGCGGGCTGCCCCTTGAGGGCAATAACCACTGTTTCCTGATTGGTTACGCTGTCGCCGTATTTATCAGCATGACCACGGGCGATGACCTTGCCGGACTCATCAGTAATGGTCATAAAGTCCGAACCGGCCATTTTCATGCTTTTTTCGCCAAGCTCTTTGGCCAGTGCGTGGTCCTTATGCACAATGGCCTGCACCATGCTGTTGTCGCTGGCAATCAGGGCGGCGCTTTGCACAAAACGCGCACGGGTGGCCTCATTGGCCTCCATGATAACGTTTTGCATGCGCCGGATGCCCTTATCCAGTTCATCTTCAATGGGGACTTTCATAAAGTAGATGGAAACAAACAGCACGACCCCACAGCAGGTGATCAATGCGCCAAACAGCGAACCCACATACTTGTGCGCGATCGTTATGCGCATGCCCCCTCCTTGCAACAAAAAGTTATTTTTGCAAAATATATCAATGTTGTCCGGTTAAGCACCCATAGCTAACAGGCTATAACTATAGGTGTTTATAGTTTTTCGTCTTCGCGGATTCAGAAGTTCTTCCAGAGAATCCTTGCCGAACAGATTCAAGCAAATGAGC
>NZ_JBAIYW010000343.1:0-4025 GCF_036763055.1 Desulfovibrio sp. 1214_IL3152
CAGGCATTGTTGGAAGAAAACCGCGATCTTGTGCTCACGCTGGCACGCCTGGATGAGCTTACCGCGGGGGCGGACGTACAGGCGCCCAAGGCTTCGGCCTCGGCGGTGGTTGAAGGCTGCCAGGTCATTGTGCCGCTCAAGGGGGCCGTTGACCTGAACGGCGAACTGGCCCGGCTGGACAAGGAACTTGCCAAGCTTGAAAAGGACATAGTGGGCGTGAACAAGAAGCTCAGCAATGAAAGCTTCGTCGGACGCGCTCCGGCTGAGGTGGTCGAGCGTGAGCGCGAACGCGCCGGAAAGCTGCTGGACGCCAAGGCCAAGCTGGAAGCCCTGCGCACCCGCTTTGCCGAAGCCTTGAACGAAGAATAGTTGCGGCTTGGGGAAGGGCATTTCTTTGCCGAAATGTCCTTCCCGGCCGGTTTTGCCCGTTGCCTGCCGACTTCGGATGTGGCGCGGTTTCCGTGCGGCAGCATACCGCGACGCTTGAGGAAAATATGCACCCCGCCACCCTGGCCTATCTGCAATTGGGCGGAGCCATCCTGCTTGAGGTTATCGCCACAGCATGCCTTAAACAGTCCGAGGGCATGAGCCGCCTTGTCCCCACCGTGACCGCACTGGCCGGTTACGGAGTTTCGTTTTTTCTGCTGTCGCAGGTGCTCAAGGTTGTGCCTATGGGGATTTCCTACGGTATCTGGAGCGGCGTCGGCATAGTTATCGTCTCCGTCATCGGTCTGTTTCTTTTCGGGCAGAAGCTCGATCTGGCAGCCTGCATCGGCCTTGGACTCATCGTGCTGGGCGTGCTTGTCATCAATTTTTTTTCCAGTTCCGTGCCGCATTGACCAACATTGATCAGCATTGATCGACGGGCAGGCAACACGGTGCAATAACAAGGTAAAAAGACAGATCCCGGCAAAATGGAACAGCGCTTCCGGGCGCAGGGCCGTGGTTTTCGCCGGGGCGCGCTATTGACAGTCCTTGACAGGTAAGATATGTCCTGTCCTCTTCAGGTTTATAGTTTTTGACAAAATCCCAAATGGAGGGAAAGAATGCCCACGATTAACCAGCTTATCCGCATTGAGCGGAAGGCCGTGCTGAAACGCAAAAAGACGCCCGCCCTGCAGGCTTGCCCGCAGCGTCGCGGCGTGTGCACGCGCGTTTACACCACCACCCCTAAAAAGCCTAACTCCGCTCTGCGTAAGGTTGCCCGTGTGCGCCTGACCAACGGCATTGAAGTGACGGCCTACATCCCCGGCGAAGGCCACAACCTTCAGGAACACTCTGTGGTCATCATCCGCGGCGGCCGTGTAAAAGACTTGCCCGGCGTACGTTACCACATCGTGCGCGGCACCCTGGATACCTCCGGTGTGGCCGACCGTCGCAAGAGCCGTTCCAAGTACGGCGCCAAGCGTCCTAAATAGTCTGCTTTATCTTGTACGGCGTGCGCCATGCGGCGCGCCTGGCCGCCCGTTGTTTCGAGCGCCGGTGCGTTGCGGGGTTGGTGACGCCGAAAAACCGCATGAAGGAGAAACCCCATGCCCCGTAAAGGTCCTGTTCCCAAAAGGGAAGTGCTGCCCGATCCGATTTATTCCAGCCGTCTCATCACCAAGTTCGTGAACCGGCTCATGTATGACGGCAAAAAGGGCGCCGCTGAAAAGATTTTTTACAGTTCGTTGGAACACCTGGCCGAAAAGACAGGTGAAGAACCCATGCGCGCCTTTGAAAAGGCCCTGGACAACGTGAAGCCCCACATGGAAGTCAAGGCCCGCCGCGTGGGCGGCGCCACCTATCAGGTTCCTATGGAAGTGCGCCCCGAGCGTCAGGTTTCCCTGTCTATCCGCTGGCTCATCAACTACGCCCGTTCCCGTGGCGAAAAAGGCATGACCGCGAAGCTTTCCGCCGAACTGCTGGATGCTTTCAACGGGCGCGGTGGCGCGGTGAAAAAACGCGAAGACACCCACCGCATGGCTGATGCCAACAAGGCATTCTCTCATTACCGCTGGTAAGAGGCCGTCCCGATTTTCTCATGAATATATCCCGACGCCGCATCCGTAAGGAAGCGGCGTCGGTTTTGCACCACACCACACCGCATCCGCAGTATGGAGGATAACCCCGTGTCCCGCACCGTTCCTGTAGACAAACAGCGCAATATCGGCATTATGGCCCATATTGACGCCGGAAAAACCACCACCACCGAGCGCATTCTTTTCTATACCGGCGTGAGCCACAAGATTGGCGAAACGCACGAAGGCCAGGCCACCATGGACTGGATGGAGCAGGAACAGGAGCGTGGCATCACCATTACCTCCGCTGCCACCACCTGCTTCTGGAAAGACTGCCGCATCAACATCATCGACACCCCCGGTCACGTTGACTTCACCATTGAAGTGGAACGTTCGCTGCGTGTGCTTGACGGCGCCATCTGCGTGTTTGACGCTGTGGCCGGTGTTGAGCCCCAGTCTGAAACCGTGTGGCGTCAGGCCGACCATTACGGCGTACCCCGCATCTGCTTTGTGAACAAGATGGATCGCATCGGCGCCAACTTCTTCCGTTGCGTGGGCATGATTCATGACCGCCTTGGAGCCAAGGCCGTGCCGCTGGAACTGCCCATCGGCGCTGAAGACAAGTTTGAAGGCGTGGTGGACCTCGTGCGCGGCAAGGCCATCCGCTTTGACAAGCTCAGCAAGGGCCAGGAATTTTTGGTTGAAGACGTGCCTGCCGACATGAAGGACCTCTTTGAGGAAAAGCGGCACGAACTGGTTGAAGCCGTGGCCGAAGAAGACGAAGTGCTGCTCGAAAAGTACCTGGGCGGCGAAGATCTCACGGAAGAGGAGATTGTTTCCTGCATCCGCAAGGCCACCATTGCCCGCACCATCGTGCCTGTCATGTGCGGCTCGGCTTTCCGCAACATGGGCGTGCAGCCCCTGCTGGACGCCGTGGTGGACTACCTGCCTTCGCCCGTGGACATTCCGCCCATGCCCGGCCATGTACCCGGCAAGGAAGATGAAATCATCGAATGCTACTGTAACGACAAGGAGCCTCTGGCCGGTCTGCTGTTCAAGCTGTTCTCCGACCCCTTCATCGGCCACCTTTCGTTCTTCCGCATTTATTCGGGCTTCCTTGAGTCCGGCACCACGGTGTACAACTCCAACACCGGCAAGCGTGAGCGCATCGGCCGCATTCTCAAGATGCACGCCAACAAGCGCGAAGATGTGAAATGGGCCGGCGCTGGCGACATCGTGGCTCTGGTGGGCCTCAAGAACGCCTCCACCGGCGACACCCTGTGCGACGAAAAGCGCCCGGTGATCCTGGAATCGCTGAATATTCCCGAGCCGGTCATTGAAGTGGCCATTGAGCCCAAGACCAAGGCTGACCGCGACGCCCTTTCCGCCGCGCTCAACAAGCTCGCCAAGGAAGACCCCTCTTTCCGCGTCAAGGGCGACGAAGAAACCAACCAGACGCTTATTGCCGGTATGGGCGAGCTGCATCTGGAAATCATCGTTGACCGCCTGACCCGTGAATTCAACGTGAACGCCAATGTGGGCAAGCCCCAGGTGGCCTATCGCGAAACCATTTCCAAGCCCGCCAAGTCCGACCTCAAGCACGCCAAGCAGTCCGGCGGCCGCGGCCAGTACGGCCACGTTGTGATCGAGGTCGAACCCAATCCGGGCAACGGTTACGAGTTCGTCAACTCCATTACCGGCGGCGTCATTCCCAAGGAATACATCGCCCCGGTGGACAAGGGTATCAACGATGCCCTGAAGTCCGGCGTGCTGGCTGGCTTCCCCGTGGTGGACGTGAAGGTCAACCTGGTCTTCGGCTCCTACCACGAAGTGGACTCTTCGGAACAGGCGTTCTATGTGGCTGGCTCCATGGCTATCAAGGACGCCATGCAGAAGGCCACCCCAGTGCTGCTGGAGCCCATCATGGACGTGGAAGTGGTGACGCCCGAAGAATACCTCGGCGACGTCATGGGCGACCTCAACGGGCGCCGTGGCCGCGTGCAGAGCATGGAAGCCCGCGCCGGC
>NZ_JBAIYW010000601.1:0-4011 GCF_036763055.1 Desulfovibrio sp. 1214_IL3152
CGGCGTGACCGTGGCTACCCGGCGCTATGGCGATCCTGCGCGGCTGGTGGCCTCGGCTGACCGCGCCAGAGAACTGCTGGGCTGGGAAGCCAGGGCGGGCATTGACGATATTATCGCATCCGCCTGGGAATGGCATAAGAACCATCCTGACGGTTTTTCAGCCTGAGTCCTGCCTGTCCTTGACAAGTATGCTGCTGCGCCCGCCTGTTTTTTCAGGGCGGGCGCAAGTCTTTTCCTCCGCATTTGCCCTCCGGTTCATGTCTGCCCCATGTTGGGCGGCGCAATTTTGAAAAAATGGCAATGCTCTGCGCGTTTTTGTAAAATCTCGTCGCAAGACGGCCCAGAACCTGGCCGGCAAGGCGAATATGCTTTGGCCGTTGAGGCGCAGTGAAGATGCGGACGGTGACGGCAGGAATGCCCGGCCGGTACGCAGCCATTTCAAAAAGAAAAATATTCTGAAATCACACGGCCTGTGCGGCTGACCAGGCATGACGCCTGTTGCGGGCAAGGCATTGACCACACGCGCAGGGGTCTTATGTACACAGAAGAACAGTGAGGCATTTATGCGAGAGCATTTCTTTTTTTTAATCCTGGCCGCCTGGCTGCTTTGCGGCGCGTTTTTTCCGGCTGTCGCGGATTGTGCCGCTGCCGGGTCTGCTAATGCGGCTTCACCGGAGACTGCCATGAAAACACCTTTCCCCATGCCGCCCCTTTCCGGGCCGGAAGCGGACGTTATTTTACGCAAAGCCACGGAAGCGCCATTCTCCGGGCAATATACAGACAAGCACGAAGCGGGAACCTATGTGTGCCGGCAGTGCGGCGCGCCCCTTTACAGCTCGCGCGACAAGTTTGAATCCGGTTGCGGCTGGCCCAGCTTTGACACTGAACTGCCCGGCGCGGTGCGCCGTCAGCCCGATGCGGACGGCAGGCGGGTGGAAATTATCTGCGCAAACTGCGGCGGGCATCTGGGGCATGTGTTTGAGGGCGAAGGCTTTACTGCCAGGAATACCCGGCACTGCGTCAATTCGCTGTCCATGACTTTTTATCCCGCGGGCAGCCCGGAAGAAGCGAAGGCGTTGGCCCGGGCCGGTTCACAGAAATGCCCGGCCACAGCCATTGTGGCCGGGGGGTGCTTTTGGGGTGTAGAGGATGCCTTCAGGAAAATGCCGGGCGTGTGCGAGGCTGTTTCCGGCTATACCGGAGGCCGTACGCCCAATCCGACGTATGAGGCCGTGTGCACCGGCAAAACCGGGCATGCTGAGGCCGTGCGCGTGAGCTTTGACCCGTCTGTGGTCAGCTACGAGCAGATATTGCGTCGTTTTTTTGAAATACACGATCCCACACAACTGAATCGTCAGGGGCCGGACGTGGGGGACCAGTACCGTTCCGCCGTGTTTTTTCTTGATGCGGAACAGGAGGCCGTGGCGCGCAAGCTTACGGGCCGTTTGAGGGACTTGGGCTATGATGTGGCGACAAAGCTGGAACCGGCCGGGACGTTTTACATGGCCGAAGACTATCATCAGCGTTTTGCTGAACGTACGGGCCGGGGGGGCTGCCACGTATCCGTACCGCGCTTTGATGTTTCCGCCGGGGGCGGCGGTAGCGGCGCACTACGGAAATGAAAAAAGTACGGCGGGCCGTGTGGCGGCCCGCCGTACTGCTGTCAGAATCTTTTTGAGGGCATTTTCACTTTGAAATCGCTCTGGCGGCCGCGTGAGTACGCGCAATGTATTTGTGCTGTTAAGCGCCGAGCGAACGTGCCTTAAATTTTGAGAATGTCCATAGAAAGTGAGCATTCGACGAGCATCTAGAGCAGATTAACTTTGAGAATATACATTCTCAAAGTTTAATACACGCTCGCTTCGGCGTTTAACCGCGCAAATAAATTGCGCTTACGCCTTTGCGGCGAGCGACTGCTCACGCAGTCGCCAGAGCAATTTCAAAGTGAAATTGCTCTAGAGCATTTAACACTTGAAACGCTCGCTTACGGCAGGCAAAAGCCTGCCTTCTCGCATTTCGTGGCAAGGATTTTCAAGAAAATCCTTGCAGAGCAGTTAACTCATTTCATTCGTTAACTGCTCTGACGCGCACTCGGCGCGCAACGGGCGCATGCCCGCGTTGGCGCATGCGTGGGAGCAGCCCGAAACGGGGCGGCCCTATTTTTTCAGCTTGAGATTGGGCGGCACAAGCTTGATGTATTTGTCTGTGGCGTAGGAGGCCGTGCCTGCGTGTATGGCCCCGTCTTTGCCCAGATGCCCCAGTTCGGCGAAAAAGAGGGCAATGGCTTCCTGCTTTTTTTGCACTTCGCTGCGCCCGGCGGTGTTATCAAAGGCCGCCTGCTGTTCAGCCAGGTTGAATACCTTGTGGCTTTTCATGTCGCGCAGCATGAGGTCGTCATCAAAATCCTTTCCGGCCCATTCCAGATAAAAGCGGCGGTAATCCTGAAGAAAATTTTCGGGATTTTTGCTTTGGTATTCATCAACGGCCCTGAAGTAAATTGTAAGAAATTTTACGGTTATTTCAGGATGCTCGTTGGCATAGGCCGTGTCGGCCACGATATAGGTGGGACTGTCTTTACCGCAGTTTTTCAGGGTTGCGGCAAGAGCGCCGCCCTTGTTCAGGGCCAGATACAGTTGCGGCGCCCACAGGGCCACACCATCGCCGATATGGTTTTCATAGCTGGCGACCACAAGGCCCTGCATCATGTTTCTTATAATGATATCACTGTCCCGAAGGCCCAGCACGTCCAGCCAGGCTGAAAGCGCGTAGTGCGCGGAACTCTTGTCCGAAACCAGAAAGGTTTTGCCGCGTACGGTGTCCGGGCTGCCAAGAACGTCGGGGTATTCCTTGTTCCAGCCTTTGACGCCCGCTATGGGGCTGTCCGCATGCACCACAACGCCGTTGGCCGCGGACTCGTCCACGCCTGTGGCGATGGCTGTGACATTGTTGCGCAGGTTGCCCATAACGGCTGGAACAGACCCCATGCCCGCATAAACCCATGCCCCTGTGGGGGCGTCAAGCATTTCCTCGCCGGAATAGTATTGCCGGATTTCTATATCCAGCCCGGCTTCCTTATCCCACCCCTTGTCCTTGGCATACCAGATAAGAAACGTTTCAAACTCGTCCATCCAGGCGGTAGGCACGCGTACCAGGCGCGCGGCAGCAGCTCCGGAGGCCGCCAGATGCAGCAGCATGAGCGCGACAACAGCCAGAGAAATATATTTTTTTATATTGCGCATGGTTTTTCTCCTAGAGCAGATTAACTTTGAACTGCTTCACATTTCAAAGTTTTCATTCAGCCGGAAAACGCGATTTTCGGCTGAATCCACGCCACATTGTGGCGCGCTGCACTTTCGTGCAGCGTTAGAGCATTTACACCTTTTCAAAGTTAACATGCTCTAAAGGCCGCAGAAGAGCGGAAAAAACAGAACTGGCATTACGGCCCTGCCGGCCTTCGGCCGGGGTGGGCTACCCGTACCCTTGAATATGCCTATCTACTTTTTCTTTTTTCGGCAATGGAAAAACCGATAATTGAACGTGCTGCGACCTGGCAGCCCGCCCCGGGCGAGAGGAAAGGTGCGTGCCGCCTGCCGGAGGCCGCGTCATGCGCTTATCGGGCATGCGTACAGTGTGCTGCCGCCGGCGACTACAGGCAGTCGCAGAGCGTTTTTTCTCTTAATGACTTGAGCCGTATGCCGCCATTCATGATTTCGCCGCGCAGTTCGCGCAGGCGACGTTCCTGCCCCGCAGGAATGTTTTTGCCTGCCGCAGCCTTGAAAGGGGCCATGTCTGTAATATCCACGCCGCCATTCTGGAGATCGCGTACCAGAATTTCCTTGCCCTTGAAGTTGCCCGAAGCGGCGGCTGCCATCAGGTCGTATACCGCATCGTCGGCCTTTTTGACTATGGAGGTAAGCACCCGTCCGGGCAGGCGGCTGTCCTGATTGTTGTCCAGCCCCACCGCATACGCCCCGCGAGCGGCGGCTTCTTCCAGAGCCGGGCCGTTGCCCG
>NZ_JBAIYW010000028.1:0-4002 GCF_036763055.1 Desulfovibrio sp. 1214_IL3152
AAGCGGATTGAGCAGCAGACGTTGACGCCGGAACAGACCCGGCTGCCGTACCTGCTGCTCTTGCGGGCTGCGCCAAGACAAGACCGCCGGCCACAAGGGCCGGCGGCAGCATGCAAAATCCCGTCACAGCCAATGTCATGGCTGCGCAAAAAAACAGAAGGTTCAAGGCCCGCGCGGGCTTACTTCTTGGCCTCGATAGCCTGGACAATCTTTTGCGCCATGGGTTTGATAAGTTCACGCAGCGTGTCCAGCATGAGGTTGTCGGCCGTAGAGCCAAGAGGCATGACCGTGCGTGACTGCGAGGCATTGAGCGATTCGCTGTAGATGCGTCCCTGACGGTTAGCCAGGGCGTAGTTCACGCGCATGTTGGTGGCAAGATCTGTGGCGGAATTTTCTTTAAGCCAGACCTGATCCACGTCGCCGGTCACGAGAAAGTCGGGATTGCCCGCCCGCGCCTGATTGACGCTGTCGGCATAGGAAACCTGCAGACCGTTGCGGGCCAGTTCGTCAGCCAGGGCCTTGCTTATCCACTGTGTAACGCTGTCACTGGTGACAAAGGCGCTGTTATCGCGGCGGGAGCCGATGACGGTCTGATCTTGCCGTTTGTCCACAAAAGCCACCACCGTCACCCGGGGAGCCTTGGGGCCGGGCAGCACGCCGCCTTCCATAAAAGGCGGCGGCATCAGCCGCACATTGTTGGCCGGGCCGCAGGCAGCGACCAGAAAGGCCAGCAAAACAAGGTATAAAACATTGCGCACAGGTTTCATGACAGCCTCGCGTTTATAGAAATTCTCGAGAGTATTCCCGTGAGCTATATACGGAAAAAGCCAGCCTTGCAAGGCGGCGCGCCCCCATGCTAAAGGAATTATATTATCGCGGGCGGCCCGGCGCTGTACCGGCATTCGCACTTTCCGGCCCTGAGGCTTTCGCCTTTATCCGCAAATATTCTGCGGTTGACCACAGCGAAGACAAATGCGCTTTTTTGTTTCAAGCCGACGCGCCAGAGCGCTTCCGGCGCAAAAGACACATTTTTTCTGACGCAGGCCCAAGCATGCGCATGCCGATGCAGCCTTGCGCCGCAATTTTTACCGCGAATCCGGCGCGCTACCGCGCAAATTTTCAGGAGCGGTCATGATTGATCTTAAACTGGTGCAGAGGCAACCCGAAGTTTTAGCCAAGGCCCTGGCCGACCGGCATTCGGGTATCAGCGTTGATGCATTTCTGGAGTTGGACGGCCGCCGCCGCACCCTGCTTACGGAAGTGGAAGGGCTTAAAAGCAAGCGTAACGAGGCTTCAGCCCAGGTGGCCGCGCTCAAGCGCTCCGGCCAGGACGCCGCGCCCCTGCTTGCCGAACTGTCCTCCCTGTCAGACCGCATCAAGGAACTGGACGGCGAAACGGCGCAAGCCAGGAATGATGTGGAAAGCTGGCTCATGAGCGTTCCCAACATTCCCGACAGCACCGTGCCTGTGGGCGCGGATGAAAACGAAAACGTCGAGGTCAGCCGCTGGGGCGACCCCCGGCAGTTTGACTTTGAGCCGCGCGCGCATGACGACATCGGCACTGCTCTTGGCGGGCTGGACTTTGAACGCGCCGCGCGCCTTACGGGCAGCCGTTTTGTCGTATCCCTGGGCTGGGCAGCGCGCCTTGAACGCGCCCTGGTAAATTTTTTTCTCGACAGGCACACCCGGTACAGCGACTATCTTGAGGTCAGCCCTCCCTACATGGTCAACCGCACCTCAATGACAGGCACGGCCCAGTTGCCCAAGTTTGAAGAAGACCTTTTCAAGCTGGCCGAGTGGGACTATTTTCTCATCCCCACTGCGGAAGTGCCGCTGACAAACCTGCATGCGGGCGAAGTGCTTGAAGAGTCCGACCTGCCGCGCGCCTACTGCGCGGCCACGCCCTGCTTCCGTTCCGAAGCGGGCAGCGCGGGCAAGGACACGCGGGGCATCATTCGCCTGCACCAGTTCACCAAGGTGGAGATGGTGCGCTTTGCCCACCCCGAGGACAGTTTCAACCAGCTTGAACTTATGCGCGGCCACGCCTGCAGCCTGCTGGAACTGCTGGAACTGCCCCACCGCGTCATCACCCTCTGCACAGGCGACATGGGCTTTGCCTCTGCCAAGACATATGACGTGGAAGTATGGCTGCCCGCCCAGAAAACCTACCGTGAAATCTCGTCCTGTTCCAACTGCACGGACTTTCAGGCCCGTCGCGCGGATATCCGCTTCAAGCCCAAGGGCGGCAAGACGGCTTTTGTTCACACGCTCAACGGTTCCGGCCTGCCCACCGGACGTACCATTGCCGCCATTCTGGAAAACGGCCAGCAGAAAGACGGCAGCGTGACCCTGCCCAAGGTGCTGGTTCCCTATATGGACGGGGTGGAAAACATCGAGCCGCCCCAGGACCGTTAGACAGTGTCTAGAGCAGATTAACTTTGAAAATGTACAAAATGTACATTCTCAAAGTTTAAGACACGTTCGCTTCGGCGTTTAACCGCGCAAATAAATTGCGCTTACGCCTTCGCGGCGGGCGACTGCTCACGCAGCCGCCAGAGCAATTTCAAAGTGAACTTGCTCTAACGCGCACACAGCGCAAACGTTAACCTGCCAGAAGCATCTTTCAGGGATACCGTCGCGCCTGGAACTGCTCTTGCGGATGTATGCATTGATAAAAAATGGGGCTTTGCCGCCAGACGCCTATCTTTACGGCATCCCTGGCGGCAAAGCCCCATTGTCATGCGGACGGTATGGTTTTGCCACATGCGCTCCGGCGGCTGCGGCCACAGCCCGCAAGCATAACGCCGCAAGCGGATGCCGCCGCTGCCGAAAGGCGTGCGGGTGCCGCGCAGGCCTCCACAATCTGCGGAACAAGGCCGTCTTGAGCCATCCCGACTCTGGGAGCAGGCTTTCTCAAAGGGCAAAACGCCCTAAAAAACCATCTTGAGCAGAGTCACGTTCATATGCCGCAGCTTGCCTTCCGCAAATGCGCCAAAGGCCCTGAAGTGCGGCGTGCCGTTATGCGCGTCCACCGCTTCCTGTGAAGCCCAGGTTTCAAGCACAAAAAAACGGCACATATTGGAAACATCCTCGGTAAGGTCATAGAGCAGATTAACTTTGAGAATATACATTCTCAAAGTTTAAGGCACGCTCACTTCGGCGTTTAACCGCGCAGATAAACTGCGCTTACGCCTCCGTAGCGAACGTCTGCTCACGCAGCCGCCAGAGCACTTTCAAAGTGAAATTGCTCTAGCGTCGGTTGCCGTATTCTCCACGGCTGCCGTCCACCAGAGCGCGCAGTTCGGGCATGAAGGCTTCGCGATACTGCGGCAGCACTTCCAGTTCGGCCACTATATGTATTTCACTCACAGCACTGCTTCCTTTTTGCCGGACGGTCCCGCGCCGCCCTGCTTTTTTCGTTCAAGCGCCTCGGCCACGGCCTGAGCCAGACCGCCCAGCGAGGTTTCCTTGTAGCGGGACTGCAAATCAAGGCCCGTGCGATACATGACCTCAATGATGGCATCCAGGGAAATCACGCGCTGCCGCCCGTCTTCCAACCGTGAAAGCTGGGCGCAGTTGACCGCGCGTTCCGCAGCAACTCCGTTGCGCTCGATGCAGGGTATCTGCACAAGGCCGCCCACAGGGTCGCAGGTAAGGCCCAGGTTATGTTCCATGCCGATCTCCGCCGCCACCTCTACCTGCTTCACACTGCCGCCCGTCACCGCGCAGTAGGCTCCGGCAGCCATAGAGCAAGCCACGCCCACTTCGCCCTGACAGCCCACCTCCGCCCCGGAAATGGAGGCGTTGAGCTTGTAAAAAAGGCCGATGGCTCCGGCCGTAAGCAGAAAGTCCAGAGCGCCTTCTTCCGTCGCATGGGGATAGAAATTCTGGTAGTAGGTCAGCACCGCGGGTACAATGCCCGCCGCCCCGTTGGTGGGGGCAGTGACCACCCGGCCGCCGGAGGCGTTTTCCTCGGCAACGGCAAAGGCGTACAGCGTGGGC